>CAMHNT010000176.1 GCA_946186535.1 uncultured Clostridia bacterium | reverse complement strand
CGATATCCGGTTGACGTCTTTGCCTTTTTCTTTTTTACTTTTTATGTTAGGTTGTGGTCTTATGGATGATATGTACAAGCTCCTTGAATATACCGATTCCGTCAACGAGCTTCTTGCACGTTATGGTGTAAAGTTCGGAATATACAAGAATAATACCTTTAAGGAACAGCTGTTTCCTTTCGATTCTATTCCAAGAATTATCGGCGCAGAGGAATTCGCCGTTCTTGAAAGAGGACTTAAGCAGAGAGTTGTTGCACTCAATCTCTTTCTTAAGGATATATACAGCAAAAAGCTCATCGTGAAGGACGGAGTTATTCCCGAGGATTTCATATTCGCAAGCAGCGGATATATGGTGCAGATGGAGGACGTATCACCCGTTAAGGATATTTACAGCCACATTTCGGGAATAGACCTGGTTCAGGCAAAGGACGGAAGCTGGTACATTCTTGAGGACAACCTCCGTGTACCGTCAGGCGCTTCATACCCGATGATCGCAAGAGAGCTGTGCCGCCGTTCTGCCCCCGACGTTTTCGCCAACACTCCGATCGAGGACAACAGAAACTATGCCCATCTGCTTCGCCGCACCATGGACAACGTTGCCGTAGAGGGTCACACGGTTATCCTGACTCCGGGAAGATACAACGCAGCTTACTTTGAGCATTCCTATCTTGCCGAACGCACAGGCGCTCACCTTGTTACGAACAATGCTCTTACGGTAGAAAACGATAAGCTTTACTACCTTGACGCGAGCGGAAGAAAGGAGCGCGTCGGAGCCGTTTACAGACGCATCAGCGACGAATACATGGATCCGATAAACTTCAATTCGGAATCACTCATCGGCATTCCCCATATTTTTGACGTATTCAAAAAAGGCAACGTTGCAATACTGAACGCTCCGGGAAACGGAATTGCCGACGACAAGGGAATCTACTATTTTGTTCCGAAGATGATAAAATACTATCTCGGAGAAGAACCTATACTCAAAAATGCTCCGACATACCTCCCCTTCTACGAGGACGACATGAAATATGTTCTCGACAATTTCGACAATCTTGTTCTCAAGGACGTTGCGGAGGCAGGCGGCTACGGAGTTGTATTCGGAAGCAAGCTTTCAAGCACGGAGAAGGAGGATTTTATCGATCTTCTCAAGCGTGAGCCGAGAAGATTTATCGGTCAGGAAGTCATCGACTTTAAGGATCTCGAAATCAGGGACAGCGGCGAAATCGTTCCGAGAAAAGCCGATCTGAGAGCTTTTGTTCTCATGGCTGACGAACCGCTTGTATGGCGTTCGGGTCTTACAAGATATTCAAGAAATCCGGATTCATTCATTGTCAATTCATCACAGGGCGGAGGTTTTAAGGACACATGGGTATTATCACGATAGAACAAAACGACAGCCTGTTCTGGCTCGGAAGATACACTGAAAGAGTTTATACAACGGTAAGACTTTATGCCAACCGTTACGACATCATGATCGACGAGATCGCCGAGAGTTATCGGAAATTCTGCGACGAAATGAACATTCCCGATATTTACGGCTCAAAAGAAAATTTCATCAGCAGTTATCCCTTTGACCCGGACAATCCCGACAGCATCATAAGCAACCTCACCCGTGCTTATGACAATGCGATTATTCTGCGCGATGAAATCGGTTCGGACGGTCTGAGCTATATCCAGCTTGCCGTTTATGATATTCAGAAGGCTCAGCAGAGCAATGCACCGCTTCTTGAAATACAGAAGCTTATCGACCATATCCTCGCATTCTGGGGATACATGGACGATTCGATTGAAAGTAAGAGAACGAGAGACGCAATAAAGGTCGGAAAAAGACTTGAACGCGTTGATATATATGCTCGTCTCAAGGCTCCCAGAGCACAGCTAAGCAAGGAAATTTCAAAGCTTTACTATCGTTTGCCGGTCAGCGGACTTTCTTACGATAAATATAAGCTTGAACAAATAAAAATGCTTGCAGAAAGTGAAAATATAGATTATTATAGTATTGTAGAAAATATTGAAAGTTTGGTGGAGATATAATTGAAGAAACTATCGTTTCTCTACAATATGAGTCTTGAGTTTTCACAGCCTATTACAAATCATAATTTTAAGTTGAAATGTCTGCCTCAGACAAGCCGCCGCCAGCGTATAAGTGATCTGAGCTTTGAGCTTGTTCCTGAGACAGCCGTTTCGTGCGGTACGGACGGATTCGGGAATCTGACCCGATACGGAACTATTTCTGAAGCACACAGCCTGTTTGGGGTCAATGTGACAGGTGTGTGCGAATTGGACGGCGGCTTTTATGACACTGCCGTCAAGCAATCGACACTGGGTCTTTTTAAGTATCAGACTCCGCTTACAGAGCCCGGTGATTCGTTGCTGAACTTTTTGAGCGAATTGAATCTGCCCGACGAATCTTCTCTCGACAAGGCAAGGTATATCATGAGCGAGATTTATAATCACTTTGAATACACCCCGAAGGCTACGGGTGTTTCAACGAGTGCGGAAGAATCCTTCCGGCTCGGAAAGGGTGTTTGTCAGGATTATGCCCAATCCATGCTCTCGCTCTGCCGTGCTTTGAAAATTCCCTGTCGTTATGTGACGGGGCTTCTCACAGGCGAAGGTGAAACCCACGCCTGGGTCGAAGTTGAATCGGACGACAAATGGTACGGCTTAGACCCTACCAACAATGTGGAGGTCGGCGAAAATCACATCGTTATATCCACAGGACGTGACAGTACAGACTGCAGTATCAACAAGGGGATTTTCTGCGGACAAGGTGCTCAGTCACAAAAAATTCATGTGAAGGTTGAGGAATTAAATGATACAGACAATTGCGCAGGAAGCACTTCCCTGTGATGAAAGCCTTAGTATTAAGAAAAAACGTATTGCTCCAAGCGGCGCTGATCTGAGCAAATGCAAGCGTATCAGCATAGTCACCGGTACTCACGGCGACGAGCTTGAGGGGCAGTATGTCTGCTGGCTAATTCAGAAGCGCATAAATGAAAATCCGGAATATCTCAGCGGTATCGTAGATATCTATCCCGCAATAAATCCCATAGGAATAGATTCCATAACAAGAGGTATTCCTGCATTTGACCTGGATATGAACCGTATGTTCCCCGGCGACAAAAACGGCTCGATACTCGAGCGTGTCGCAAACGGCGTTGTAACGGACCTGGAAGGCTCCGACGTCTGCATAGATATTCACGCAAGCAATATCTTTCTCACTGAGATTCCACAGGTCAGGATAAACACTATTTTTGAAAAAGAGCTTGTTCCGATTGCGAAAAAAATCAATATAGATCTTATCTGGGTCCACCCCTCTGCGACAGTTCTCGAATCCACTCTTGCACACTCGATGAATGCCGTCGGCGTTCCTACCCTCGTTGTTGAAATGGGCGTCGGTATGAGGATTACAAAGTCATACTGCGAACAGCTTACCGACGGTATCTTTAATCTTATGGCGGAGCTTGGAATCTGGAGCGGTACCGTAAGCCCGGTACGTGAGCCTCTGGTCGTTTATGACAGTGATCCGATTTCATTTCTGAATGCAGAAAAATCGGGTCTGTTCGTTGCGGACACAAAACATTGGGTAAACGTCAGAGAGGGTCAGAAAATCGGAGATATTCTCGATCCGTTGTCGGGAGAGGTTCTGACGACCGTTGAAGCGGACTGCGACGGCATTCTGTTTACGATAAGAGAATATCCGATTGTTGACGAAGGCTCGCTTATTGGAAGAATTTTACCGGGAAGAGAATTGAAGCTATGAAAGAAACAGTAATATATGAATTAAAAACACTTTACAGAGACGACATGAGAGCAAGAGCGTTCGAGTTCGGTTCGGGCGAAGAAACGGTCTGCATCATGGGAAGCCTAAGAGGCAACGAGGTTCAGCAGATATACGTATGCAGCCAGATAGTAAAGAAGCTTGCGGCTCTGGAAAAAAAGGGCGCAATTTCCGAGGGTAAGAAGGTAACCGTTATTCCCTGCGCAAACCCGAGAAGTATCAACATCGAGAAGCGTTTCTGGCCTATCGACAACACAGACATAAACAGAATGTTCCCCGGCTACGATCTCGGCGAAACCACTCAGAGAATCGCCTCTGGACTTTTTGAAAAAATCAAGAATTACAAGTACGGTATTCAGTTCACAAGCTTCTATATGCCGGGAAGATTTGTTCCTCACATCAGGATGATGTCGACAGGAAAAGAAGATGTTGAACAGGCGAAGCTTTTCGGAATGCCGTACGTTGTACGCAGAAAGGTCAGACCATACGACACAACAACGCTCAACTACAACTGGCAGCTCTGGGAAACAAACGCATACAGCGTCTACACCGCAACAACGTCAACTATTGACGAAGCAAGCGCTAAGCAGGGCGTAAAAAGCGTACTGCATTTTCTGAAGAGCGTCGGTGTGATAGAAGCAAACACCTACGCCGGATATCATTCAAAAGTTCTTCTTGATACCGACATGGTCAATGTAAGAAACGAAAAGTCGGGTATTTACAGACCTGTTCTTCAGGCAGGACAGCAGGCGGAGGCGGGAGATCTTCTCGCAAAGATCATTGACCCGTACACAGGAGAGGTTTCGGAAATAATAACGGCACCGTGTACAGGTACAATTTTCTTTTCTCACAGCAACCCGCTTGTTTACAGCAGCACGGCTGTAGTTAAAATCGTTCCGGAAACGGTGTGAGATTTTTATTTAAATAAATAATTAGGGGCTGTTTGAAAAATCAAAGCAACTGTCTATTTCTACTAATGCGGGTGA
>CAMHNT010000175.1 GCA_946186535.1 uncultured Clostridia bacterium | reverse complement strand
GTTATTTTATGCGACCACTTTGAGTAGCCGATTTTTGTCGAACGATAGTATTTATTGAAAAAATTCGAGCGATATGCTATACTATGAGATACTAAACATAACTTTAAAGGAGCTGATTGTGTGGGAAAAATCACCGATGAAAACTTCAGAGCATTGGAAATTGCGGACAACTATGAAGACGCCGTGCTGAGCGGAATGTCGGATGCTGAGTTTACAACTACTTTTGCACGCCTGATAGAAGAAAAAAATGTTCCTACCCTGACTATCGTAGAAAACACAAATCTCTCAAAATCTTATATAAACAAGCTGCGAAATCCTTCCGAAAAAGCCGTCAAGCCCAGCCGCCACGTCATCATTGACATAGCTCTGGCTATTGACGCAAGCCTTGAGGAAACAAACCGACTTTTAAAGCTTGCGAGATATCAGGAGCTTTATACAAGAGATAAGGCTGAGTCTTTTATTATATGGGGAATGCTTCAGAATATGCCGGGAAGAGAAATAAGGCGGCAGCTCCAGGAAAAAGGTCTTGACGGGATGTTTGGAGAAAAGTAGAGAGGAATCATATTTCATGCGTAATATAACAGAAGAAGAGTTTGGAAAGGAATATCTGATATATAAAAATCTCACGCCCGAAAAGCGTTTCAAAACTTATACAGCGATGAAAAAACGCTCCGACGGCAGTCTCTTCACCGTTATACTGAAGGAAATGGACGACAAGAGAGCCTCTGTATATCAGGCTCTTTCATGCATGTGGAATCCTTTTCTTGCGAATACATACGACATTTTTATGGTGACGAATTCCGAAAAACCGGACATGAACCGCTATATTGCAGTTACGGAATATGTATATGCGGAAAACTGTCCCGATGAGGAATGTCTTTCGCTGTCTCAGTTCGTTCGGAAAAACGGACCCTTGAAGGAAAAAGCCGCACTATCGATCTGTTCTCAGATCTGTGAGGGACTGGCGGAGTTTCACAAAAAAGGCTTCGTTCACCGTGATATAAAACCGGATAATATTATGATTTCGAAATACGATACGGAACAGCCTAAGATTAAAATTATAGATTTCGGCGGAGCAAAGCATATTAATATGTATGCTTTTTCGGACGCAACCGTTGTCGGCACACTCGGATATCAGGCACCCGAAAGCCTTTCATCGATCACCACAAATCAGGCGGACATCTATTCGATAGGCTGCATATTAAACTATATGCTGACCGGTCAGGAGCCGGGAATAATGAGATACAGCGGCAACCACTATATAGTTAATATCATAGAAAAATCAACGAACGAGGATCCGTCCCACAGATATCTGACCGTTACGGCGATGAGGAAAGAGCTTGAGCACGAGCTTCGCCTCAGAACCATTGACAGAATCCCTCTTCTTCGTTCAGTCCCGGGTTTCCGCACACACACGCTCTGGAAGGAAACAGTGGCAGGAATTTCATATTCCTCAATGATTTATGTAGCTGTTTTCTGTATAGATACTTTCGGGTTTTATGGGCTTGCGGAGATTTTTATTTTCTATATTATAATTCCTCTGATAATAATTTTTAATATGGGGAATCTGCTTCGGTTTTTCCCTAAAAATATCAGAAAGAATAACCGACTGTTTTTTATGATCCGAACAGGTATAATGCTTGCGACGGTTTTTGCGCCTATAGTGGTTGACTATATGATCGGGAGGACATAAGGGGATGACTGAAATTCAAAACGACTCACTGTTTTCCTATGAAGAAGACGAGAGACTTACTGTCAGTATCGAAGAAATCATGGCGGAAAAAACTTCTGATCTCAAAAAACTAAAAAGGCTGAAAAGTCTGGAGAATACTGTGTATTCTCAGATTTCCCGCTGCCATATTGAATATTATCTGAAAAAGCTCAGGGAAGCGGAACGCCGCCGTATTCAGGGGTTCATATGCATGGTAATAGTAGCGGCGTATTTTGTATTTATGCTTTGTCGTGTATTCTGGTATTTTAATCCCGGATACAATCCATTTTCATCTTCAAAGAGCATCACGATAACCGACTTAATTGTTTTTATTTATCTTATACCCATAGCAATAATTGTTTATCGACTCATAAATCGTTTTTTATACCAATCCCTGTTAAAAAATGCAAAGCGCTTTTTATAGCTCCGCAGGAGCGTCAGGGATGGTATGAGACGTGTTTTGTGCTTCTGCGCAAAACGGGCAGCGCCGCGCAGGCGATGCCTCTCTGATAAAAAGTGTGAACTTTTTATCAGAGAATAGTATTAAAAGCGAAAAAATAAACCGGACAGAAATCAATTTGAATCTGTCCGGGATTTTTCGGAAGAAAAAATCCCCACTCATTTTTCGGAACGAGTGGGGAGAGTTTTTTACATGAAACCGTTATTGTAGGGATTCTGTGAGTTAGGATCCATTGGGGGCTGTCCGTAAGGGTTGCCCATCGGTGACTGTGCAAAAGGATCTGGTGCGTACGGATCGCTGCCCATTGGCTGCATTGGCTGCATTGGCTGAGCGAAAGGATCGCCCATGAAAGGATCATTGCCCATTGGCTGCTGATCGTACTGCGGAGGATAGTCGTTCTGAAGCTCTTCCGGAATGTAGGAAGACTTCTTGTTAGGATCGTTGTTGGGCTCTTCACCGTAGAGGTACGGCTGGCTCTGCTTGATAGCTTCGTTTGATCTTCTTGTCGTTGACTTGTAGGTTGCGATCGGGTTAGCCTCAGGCGTATGGGAAGCAGAAGAAGCAGCTGCATAAACGTAATCTTCGTTTTCCTTTGCGAATGGCTCCCAACCCTTTGCATAAGTACCCTTAAGCAGTGTTGTGACCGCATTGATAAGATAGTAAGCAAAGAGCGGAGTTGTGATTGCAGAGAGGTCAATTCCGAAATCAGAATAATTTGAAATGGTTTCGGCATCCTGTAAGGAAACGTATGCGATAACGATAACGACAAACTGAAGAACGGCAAGCACAATGGAAAGGTTGCCGAAAGTTTTTGCACCCTTTGTGAAGAGGCTTGGCTCCTTGCAGGAACGTGAACATGACTTAAGGAAAGCCGTCTGAGCGTTGATGTACGTAAGTACGATTGCAAGGATAACTATTGTAATAGCAAGAAGCAGGAAAAGTGTAGGCTTGTACGATGAAATGCTTCGTTCAAGCTCTTCCGGGTTGATCAATTCAAAACCTGAAACATTTCCGGCGATGTAGGTTACTACGGTATTGATCGAAAGAATGGAAACAAGTCCCAGAACTACGATCAGGAGAGAAGCGATAGCCGAAAGAATCAGCTCGATTACCGAAAAAATGTGAAGAACCTTGAAGAAAGGCGAAGGGTTGCCGCCGGGTGATACGGAGAAGAAATAGATCATGAAGAAACATGCAATTACGATACCCGAAATAAGATATCCGAAAATGCCGTTTGAGGAACTTGTTGTGATTTCTACGTCAGTACCCGACTGAGCTAATTCTGCTATTGCCTCAGCAATTTTCTGAGTTGATGAACTTATGACAAAGTTCATAATCAGTACAACAAGAGACAAAACAGAGATAATCAAAGCCATCGGCTTTTTAAAGTACATCTTAACAACGTTAAGATTTCTTGCGTAAGGGCTGCTTGCGCTGTTTGGAACACTCATCTTAGATGATCCTCCTTGTAAAAATTTTTTAGATAAAACATCTATATTAATATTACTAAAGAAACGAAATAAAAACAATAGCTTTTAGAAAAATTTTTACAATTTTTTTTATTTTCCAAACAATCACGCAGTTTTCGTATGATTTTCAGTCTATCATTAATAAAATATCAGTTTATTTAATTTTTTAAAATACTACAGACAAAAAACATGAGCGCCGATGGTGACTATGATAGGGCGGGACCTGATCCATTTGCTGGTTGCCGTAACGGGGTTGTAGTAATAAATGGCGCCGCCCGAAGGATCCCAGCCGTTCATAGCGTCGACAGCAGCCCGTTTGCTTGATTCATAGACCGGTTCGTTTATCTGACCGTCGTCGATGCATGAGAAAGCACCGTTCTGATAGATAACCCCTGCGAGGGTATTCGGGAAGGAGGGGTGTTCGATTCTGTTGAGGATCACGGCGCCTACTGCCACCTGACCCTCATAAGGTTCGCCTCGTGCTTCCGCCGATATAGTTCTGGCAAGGAGATCGATCTCACTCTGAGTGAAGCTGTAGTTGTTTGATGAAGAGGAGAGTCCGAGATAGTTCAGTGTCTGAGAACCTGCGATTCCGTCGGGAGTGAGACCGCAGCTTTTCTGGAATTCGATGACTGCGTTTTTTGTTTTCGTGCCGTAGACTCCGTCAATAGCTCCGTTGTAGAAGCCTAAGGAGCTGAGTTTCTGTTGGATCTGAGTTACTTCGCTGCCGCTTGAACCATATTTCGAAAGAGCCGAGGCGCTGTTCTCATTGATAATAAAAACGGTCAGAAGAGAAATAATCAGAGTGACTGCGACAATAATACGTCTTTTTTTCATGGATAACACTCCTTACATAAAATTAACTCTATTGAAAGTATTAACCATTTCCCAAAAACATATACATTTTTTTAATACGATTCCGGACATATTCTTGACATGAGCCATCGCCCGAGGATGCGGACTTTTACCGGGAAGGGTTTCTCTCTATTGTACTTCTTGGACTTTTCAAACTGTCGCCTGTCAGAGATATTTAAATACGATTCCGGACATATTCTTGACATGAGCCATCGCCCGAGGATGCGGACTTTTACCGGGAAGGGTTTCTCTCTATTGTACTTCTTGGACTTTTCAAACTG
>CAMHNT010000174.1 GCA_946186535.1 uncultured Clostridia bacterium | reverse complement strand
ATTTTTATTTTGCACCGGTTTTGGTGTTTACACAAAATTTGGGATTGAACCTTTTATTCGTGTCAAATTGTCAATTCAAATACATTCCGGCAGTTTTCTCTCTTGTATAAAAGCGTTCCTCCGTGCTTTTCCGTAATTATTTTAGAAATAGAAAGCCCAAGTCCTGTGCCGCCGCTGCTGCTGCGTGTCTTGTCGCCTCTGAAGAATGCGGTAAACATCTTTTGTGAAAGCTCTTCGTCTATTTCCTTTCCGTCATCCGAAACTCTGATTACAGCTTTATCGTCTTTTTGAAAACATCCGATGGCGATAACAGACCCTGTAACGTTATATTTTCTGGCATTCGACAGGAGATTCTCGATAACACGTGATAACAAGCGGCGGTCGATCATGACATATATAGGTTTTTCAGGGATATCAATTTCAAAGGAAAATCCGGAACTTTCTGTTTCGTCATAATGCTCGGCACAAATTTTGCGCAGGAACTCACAGATATCCGTTTTCTCAAGATTCAGCTTATCGTTGGGATTGTCCGCCTTAAGCATAAAAAACATATCGTCGGAAAGCTGCTTCACTCGGTCCGCTTTTAAGTCGATCGTGTGATAGTAGCTTTTTATTTTATCCTCCGGAACAAGCCCTTCCTCGAGAGCGTTGGCGCAGCTTTTGATCGTGGCGATCGGTGTCCTCAGGTCGTGTGACAATTCCAGAAGCAGCTGGTTTTTCTGTTCGTTAAGTCGTCTGTTTTCCAGCTTTTCCTCGGAAAGGTTGTACGTCATAGTGTTAAACGTATTGACAATCTGTTCAAACTCCGCCTCTGTTTTTATATCAAGAACAACATTACTTTCACCAGATTGAATCCGTTCCATTCCTTCCGTGAGTTGCTGCAGCGGTTTCTTAATTTTTCTTCTCAGATAAACGCTTATTAATGTCATTTCAAGAAGTATCATCACAAAAAACAGCAATATAAAATAGAAAACCTGACGGCTTGCTGCGGTGTCTTTGTCTCCGTTGAGAACAAAATTTATTTGCATATCAACACTGCTTCGCGGATACTGAATAATAAAATAATTATCGCAATATTCCGGATTCGACAGAAAACATATGAATTCATCTTCGTCAAAAAATGAAAGCATATCATAGAATTCATTCTGCGAGTATTTTGTGGATTCGGTTCTTTTTTCGCCGTATATTCTGACAATATTGTAGTCGCTGTCGAGTTCCTCTATCCAGCCTCCTAAGTTGATAATGCCCTCTGTATTGGTAACGTTCCCGAAACTGTCGATATGAGAATAGGGCATCAGATTTTCAAAATTACCGTTGTTTAAAGTAGATGCTGCCATAAGAATACATATTATGAAGGTTGCAAGAAACATTGCGAAAAAAGCGATGAATCCGCCTATGAGCTTTGTAAATATACTTTTTTTGATTTTTATATTGTTCATTGCTTTTCTACCTTGTATCCAAGTCCTTTTACTGTTTTTATGATTTTTGGCTTTCTCGGATCATCCTCAATTTTTGAACGAAGATTGCTTATATGCACCATAACCGTGTTGTCGTCCGTGATATAATCACCGTCCCATGCGTAGTCAAATATCTGCTGTTTAGTCAGAATGCGTCCTTTGTTTTTCATCAGAAGTTCCAATATGCGGAATTCTGTTTTTGTAAGCTCAACTATATTTCCGTTCTTTGAAACGACGGCCTCTTCAACATTCAGTTCAATATCAAAGCATGACAGCTTTTCACCGACAATGCTTTCCTTGTAGTTGTAGCTTCGTCTGAGCTGTGCCTTTATCCGTGCCATAACTACCATAGGGTTGTAAGGCTTAGTGATATAATCGTCCGCACCCAGCTCGAGACCAAGAATTTTGTCGTAATCCTCCGCCCGTGCCGTAAGCATTATCGCAGGAATATTGCTTTCTTTTCGTATCTTCCGAAGAACCTGAAAACCGTCAAGTCCCGGCATCATAATATCGAGCAGGACAAGGTGGGGGCGTTCGTTTCGGAAGAGTTCAAAAGCCGTTATGCCGTTATCTGCTTTTATTAGGCGGATATTGTCACGTTCCGCATACAGCTCCAGAGCGTCAAGCAATTCAATTTCATCATCGGCAGCCAGTACAACATATTCCATCTATCATACACCCAGTTTCTCGTAAATTAAATTTATCAGATCGTCGGAAAAATCATAATCCGTTTTCCATTCCGGGTCAAGCTTGTCGAGCAGCATACACTGCGCCATTCCCAGAGTATAATATTTTACCGAGCCGTCTGAGTACGCACCAAGCTTACTCAGATATTTTGACTTGAAGAGATCGGCATCCTGATCTTTGCAGATACAAGATTCAACGTAGATGGCGGTACCTTCAACTCGTGTGTAGTATCTTTCAAGGTTTACCGTATCTTCACTCAGCATTGCCGTACGTTCTTCGTCAAGCTCTTTATATTTTACTATGGCTGCTTTTATACTGTCAATATCTTTTTCGCTGATACAATCCGAAAGAAGTACAAGCTGTCTGGAGAATATGTCTGCTGCCTGCGGATTTGCCGCATACTGACTGTTGATGAGTGGCTCACCGTAGTTTTCGTCTTCAAAGCTTTGTTCACCGATAATGGAATCAATATTATCCTCATAATTATCCATTTGCCATCCGTGAAATGCTTCATGCCACATTGCAGCTGCCTGCTCATCTTCGTTCCAAGTTTCGCCCATAATTCCGACGAGACTTTCCATAAGCGAATGTGACGGAACGATTACCTCATAATGTCCGTCAACCTCGTAGATTGTTGCGGCAAGCGTTTCGATTACAGGTGCGCGTTTCGTTACATCATAACTGTCGCCGTTTGAGGTGAGTACATAATCATATTTTCCGTCGCATATGCTTACCGGATAATCGGTCAGATGAAATCCTTCAAAACCGATATCGTCGGCGGCGTATTGGAGTGAGACGGCATTTTCGTAGCACGCCCTGTCTTCGTCGCTGAGTCCGAAAGGCTTTGTGAGTATTGCACCGCTGAGAATGCCTATGCCAATAGCGGCGGTAATTATTATATTATTATAGCTTTTCATGTCAATCTTCCTTTCTGCGGCACAGGATAATTCCGAGTGCAAACAAATAAGCATAAAACAGAGCAACAAACATAACGTGCGGATCAAAGCTGTGTTCTGTTATCAGGCTGCCTGCCGCTGACTGTACGCTGTGAAGATCGGGAAGCACAAACAACAGAGCTTTAAAAACTTTTCCTGCGAATCCTCCTGCCATTCCTTTAAGAAGTTCAATCAAGGGATAGAAAATACCGAAGAGCATTATCATTACGGCAATGACTCCTGCAATAATTTCGGAAACTACGATTGAGAGCAGGGTCGCAAGCAAACTGACTAAGATAACCCCTATTCCCGAATACAGATAAGCAGGTAATATCCACAAAAAATCGCCGGTATTTTTGTTTATGAATATGTACACTGTAAGACCAAGAAATAGTATTGCGTGAGAAACCAGGCTTGTCGCTGTATTTGCTGCTGCAAGCTGACCGTGATACTGTGGCTGAGATACACCCCTGATGAATACAAGTTGATTAGTGTGTCTTTCGTATTCCTTCGGTATGGTGTTCAGACTGAAAACTATCGCCATCGCACAGCTTACGGCATTTAACACAGTAAGCATTATCGGCATAAGCACTTTATAATCAGTCACAGATTCACCGTTTACTGAGATCGTTGCCGCACCCGTGCTGAACAGCAGGGTTATTAACGCTGTGAGCGCAAATACCACCCAAAATGCTTTTTTGCGTATTTTTTCTTTAAAGGCTGTTAATGCGATCATTCGGCTGCACCTCCTATAAGATCCACAAAAATTTCCTGAAGACTTTTTCCTTTATTATCCGTATCCTTTTCCCATACTCCGAGCTGACGTCCTTTATCCATGATGATTCCACGGTCGCAGACGTTTTCAATATCTCCGAGAATGTGAGAGTTCAGTATCACTGTCTTGCCGGACTTCTTAAGTTCACCTATGAGTCTGATTATCTCAATGCGTCCGAGAGCGTCAAGGCCTGCGGTGGGCTCATCGAGAATAAGCAGTTCCGGATCGCCTGAAAGAGCCTGAGCAAAAGCAAGCCTCTGGAGCATACCTTTTGAATAGTTATTGACCTTTACTCTGTCATTACTAAGTCCGACAAGCTCAAGCAGTGACTGTATTTCCTTTTTTCGCTTGTCTTTCGGAATTTTCCCGATAGCCGAATAATACTCCATAGTTTCATAGCCTGTCAGAAAAGGCGGGAAATAGGGAGTGTCGGGAGAATATCCGATTCTTATTCCGTCCCGGATATGAACCTTGCCGCTGTTTGCCTTGATGAGACCGAGAATGATTTTAATGGTAGTTGTCTTGCCTGCACCGTTACTGCCCAACAGAGCAAACACCTCTCCCTGATTCAAGGAAAAACTCAGATTGTCAACCGCCTTTTTGTTTTTGTATATCTTTGTAAGATTTTTACATTCAAGCATATTGCTCGCCTCCTATGCTTAAACTTTACCATGTCAGGCTTAAGGTGCCATAAATTTAACCTTAATTTTATCTTAAGATTAAAAATCCGCCGACTGTTTCCGTCCAGATTATCATGTCTTTATATCTTGATAAAAATTAAGGTAATACCGCACAAAGAGCGCCTGACGGTATCCCAATGGCATTTGCAGCACAATCCAATCAGTCTGCGTCGTTGGCTTGCCCTATTGGTGTATTGCTGGCGCATATTCGGCACAATTTTTGTGCGGTATTGCCTTTAATTAG
>CAMHNT010000173.1 GCA_946186535.1 uncultured Clostridia bacterium | reverse complement strand
AGAACCGGTTGTAGAGCCTGTAATCGAGAAGACAGAAGAACCGGTTGTAGAGCCTATAATCGAGAAGACAGAAGAACCGGCTGTAGAGCCTTTAATCGAGAAGACAGAAGAACCGGTTGTAGAGCCTGTAATCGAGAAGACAGAAGAACCGGCTGTAGAGCCTGTGATCGAGAAGACAGAGAAACCGGCTGTAGAGCCTGTAGTTGAGAAGAAAGAGGAACCTGCTGCCGAGCCTGTAATCGAGAATACTGAAGAACCGGCTGAAAAACCGGTAATTGTTAAGGAAGAGAAAGTGATTTCTCAGCCTCAATCCATACAGGAGCCTGCTAAACAGCCTGAGGAGACAGTGCAGAAATCAGCCGCAAAGCCTCAAAAGGAAAAAGAATCAAAATCTGATGGCTCCCTTCCTGAAATTGTCATTACGACCGGAGGCGAAAATGCAGACGGTACTCCTGCGAAGAAAAAGACTTTCAAGGTTTCAATGCCAATTTTCATTCCTGATGACCCGGAACAGGATGTTGTAAATACTTCAACACGTTCGGCAATTCCGGAAAAAGCCTACAAGACTTTTGATGATAACAAATTTATTAATAATATCCCCGTTTACGGTGGTTCGTCTTCGGCTTCGAAGCCTTCTCCGAGTCCGGCGTTTAATTCTGTCGGAAATCAGTCAGCTTCAAGATTTTCGCCGAGTCCGACGTTTAATCCTATCGGAAGCCAGCCGGCTTCAAGACCTTCGCCAAGTCCGACGTTTAACCCGATTGCTCCGCTGCAGAAGAAGCCTCTTGACGAGTACATAGCTCCTCAGCAGGAGTCAGATAAGAAGAATGATATTTCGCCGAAGAGCCTTAATGATATAGTGAACGATCTTGCTTTTGAAAATGACAACAATGATATGCTCGATCTCTCCAATCTAATGCTTAATGTTTCCGACGATGAACCGGTACAGAAGACTGTTACAAAGCATGCGATCCAGACTCAGGCTACTGCAACTATGGTAATTGCAAGAGATCTGGAGATTGAGCCGGATATAAGAGTTGCTCAGATTCTCAGGGATAAGCTGAACGAGAGCTACAGAACGCTTTCAAAGATGATTACGGAAGCCGATGTGATGTATGCCGAGTTCGATACTCACACAAAGCATATTCTTATCGACGGCAATAACAAGGGTCACATTTTCTCCGAGAAAGAGTATGCAGACAAATCCGTTGAGAATTTTGCAAAGAACGGAATTGATGTTTATATTAAGGAGTACAAGAACGAAGATCTTTATTCTATGCTTTTCGAATACAAGCGTCATGGAGTTCAGGATCTCGTACTTGATGAAACCGCTAACTGGGTGATCATCTCAACCGATACTCTTCTTGACATGATTGAGGTTAACGAAAGAGCGTTCGTTCCGATACCTGTTTCAAATCCTGAGCTTATGTTCAGTATGACAACTCTCTTCCAGAAGCTTCAGTCTAAAAATGACAATCCTAAGCGCAAGCAGGAGATTCAGTCGCTTGAAAAGCGTATGATAAGAGAGTTTACCAGCGCAAGATATATTCTTCCGCTTCTTGCTTTCGACGAGGATAACAAACGTCCGATAACTATCGACAGCAAGAACGGAGTGAAGAGAGTTCTTGTATTCAGTGATGTCTTTGAGATGAAGAGATTTTTCGGAGACAAATATGACATTGTCAAAGATTATGAGATTATCTCCTACAAAGAACTTATCAGAAAGTTCACTGTTATGGCGAATACGGTGGTGGTTCTTAACGAGGGATCTCTCCGTTTTGAATTCAACGATCACAACTGTGACCACATCAACAAAGTAATAAATCAATAAAATAAAAAGCGGCCTGATGACATTAATTTGCATCAGGCTGCTTTTTATCTCTTTACATTTACTTTAATTTGTGATAAAATTTTAATAATAGGATTTTAGCGCATTAATGTGTGAATGCTATAATAACAAACAGATTGATTTGGCAATGAATATGACAGTTTGAATTACTTGCATGGCTGCATGACAGAATACTTTTGGCGCCGTGCTTTAAGATACATTATAAAAAAGTAGGAGAGTTTTAGCAATGAATGCCAATCTGAATGAGGAAAATCTGGATTACCTTTTTAAGGCAATCACGACACTTGAAACGGTAGATGACTGTCGAAAGTTTTTTGAAGATCTTTGCACGATACCGGAGCTCAAGGCAATGTCACAAAGACTGATGGTTGCGAAAATGCTTAGTGAAGGAATTGTTTACAGCAAGATCGTTGCCGAAACCGGTGCTTCAACTGCAACGATCAGCCGGGTTAACCGATCGTTGAATTATACCAGCTGTGACGGCTATGCTCTTGTGTTCGAAAGACTCAAGGAACTTGAAGAAACGGGTGAGGAATAATGGCTTACGGTGTTTTTGCGGAGTTCTATGACGGGCTTACCCGTAATGTCAACTATAGTGAAAAGGCTGATTTTATTTGTGAAATTTTTGACCGATTCAATCACAAACCGACCTATGCCCTTGATCTTGCGTGCGGTACGGGAACTTTGACCGTTGAGCTGAAAAAACGCGGAATTGATATCTACGGCGTTGATTCTTCATTTGAAATGCTGTCTCAGGCTCAGCAGAAAGCCGAGACGGAAGGGTTTGATATTCTGTTTCTCTGTCAGAAAATGCAGTCTCTCGACCTTTACGGAACCATCAGTACATGTGTATGTACGCTTGACAGCATAAGTCATTTGCAGGGGGCGAATGAGGTTAAGAAAGCTTTCGGAAGAGTTGCGGCTTTTACGGAAAAGGACGGGCTTTTTGTTTTTGATGTAAATACACTCTTCAAACACCGTGAGATTCTTGGAAATAATACGTTTGTTTATGATACGGATGATGTATTCTGCGTCTGGCAGAACACGTTCAACGAGAATGAAAACAGTGTGAAAATCGACCTCGACTTTTTCATCCCCGAAGATAAAATGTATTTCCGAAGCAGTGAGAGCTTTAAGGAATATGCTTATTCAATTGAGGATATTACGGCTATGCTCGAGGAATGCGGATTTGACGTTCTGGCGGTGTATGACGATATGTTGTTTGAGCCGCCGACAAAGGATTCTCAGAGAGCGACTTTTGTTGCCAAGAAAAAATTTGAGATAACAGATTGATTTTTTATATTTTTGATTGTTTGCGCTGATTTTAATTTTAATTGATAGAATACAATATTAAAATATGCATATAATCCGCAGACAGTTTATAAAACTAACCCGAAAGGATTTAAAACTAATGAACAACGAAAATACACAGAACAATTCACAGGAAATATATGCACAGGACAATGCGGAAAAGCATCAGGACAAGCTGATTCGCTGCATAACCTCGGACGGTGCGATAATGGCTATCGCCGCAGATACAACGAATATAGCCCACATGGGAAAGAAGCTTCACCACACTTCAAGCGTTGCGTCGGCAGCTTTGGGACGTGCACTCACGGCTTCGTCGATTATGGGTTCGCTTCTGAAACAGAGCAATGCCGCAGTTACTCTCCGAATCAACGGAGGCGGTCCTCTGGGAGCTATCGTTGCGGTTTCGGACAGCAAGGGAAACTGTAGGGGATACGTTGAAAATCCTCAGACGGAAACGGAGTATTATCCGAACGGAAAAATAAATGTTGCTTCTGCTGTCGGAAAAGACGGCGTAATTAATGTAATGCGTGATTACGGAACGGGCGAGCCATACATCGGAGTTTGTCCGCTTATTTCGGGTGAGATCGCCGAAGATATTACGAATTACTATGCAACAAGTGAACAGATTCCCACCGTTTGCGCACTTGGTGTTCTCATCAACAAGGAGGACGGCGAGGTACTTCTTTCGGGAGGTATGCTCATTCAGCTTCTTCCGGGAGCAACGGAGGATACTATTTCAAAGCTTGAGCAGAATATCACAAAGCTTGAGCCTGTCACAACAATGCTTGCGAAGGGCATGACTATTCTCGAAATGTGTCAGAAGGCTCTTGAGGGCTTTGAGGTTGAGGTTCTTGATGAACAGCAGATCGACTATGTCTGCGGCTGCAGCAGAGAGAGAGTCGTAATGGCTATTTCAAAGCTCACGGATGATGAGATAAGATCTCTTGCGGACGAAAAGGGATATGCCGTTGCAAACTGTCATTTTTGCAACAAGAATCACAGATTCACGAAACGTCAGCTTGAGGATATTATTCAGGCGAGAGCCGAAAAAGCCCGTGAAGAGCAGAATTCTTAAATCAGTATTTTACTTTTTTATTATAAATGCACTATCAACAACTTAAGGATAGCGAAGCTTGTTAAAGTTTTTGCCCAGCTTTTTTCAAAAAGCTGGCGGAGTCCGGAGGCAGAGCCTCTGGTGGGATTTTATGGCTAATAGGTTCTCACTGCGTTCTGTGATAATAAAAAAATATTGACAACATATAAATGCTATGATAAAATAAAGTCCTGGAAAGTTTTTAATTGAATTAGTAAAACCGTTGAGAAAGAGTAGTAGCTTTATGTCTGCTTTTTAAGAGAGTCGCCGCCGGTGAGAGTGCGATAAAGCAGCGTTTTGTGAATGGACTTTTGAGGGCGATCCGAGCGTTTTTCGTTAGGTGAGACGGGTGTAACCGTTATATTACCAATGTTTTTGCATTGCGAGTGCGCAGCTTTTCGGCTGCGAATTTGGGTGGTACCGCAGGATTATTATTGCCTGTCCCATTGATTTGGGACAGGCTTATTGTTTTGATATATCAATATATGGGCGTTATTCTTAATATAATGAAAGTTTAACATCGGTTGATTAATACTGCTTTCTAATTAAAATCTTTAAGTCTTTTCGGTCTGATTTCCGC
>CAMHNT010000172.1 GCA_946186535.1 uncultured Clostridia bacterium | reverse complement strand
ACAAACTTCGGCACATTCAACTCGTTTTCTTATTATATGTATAAAAATTGACAAGGTAATTTTTATTTTTCTATAAAAGAACAAAAAAATTACAATATACAAGTATAATACACTATGGAAATCAATCTGCATTTTTTACATTATATAAGTAATAAAGTCTATTGATGCAAAGAACAGATATACGAGATATATGCTAATTTTGAACGGACTTTAAATATGTCCGGACTTGGAGGTTATCCAATGAAAATAGGTCTTGATATAGGCTCAACAACAATAAAATGTGCGGTTCTCGACGAGAACAACAAAATCATATACTCAACCTACGAACGTCACTACTCCCAGATAACTCAGAAAATGGGAGAAATTTTACAGCAAATCCGCTTGAACGTAAAGGGTGCGGACAAAGCCTGCATAGCAATTTCGGGCTCCGCCGGAATGGGCGTTGCGGAAAGCTGCAACCTCGACTTCATTCAGGAGGTTTACGCAACGAGAGTCGCCGTGAACACATTCCTTCCCGGTACTGACGTCGTTATCGAGCTCGGCGGCGAGGACGCGAAAATTCTCTTCCTTTCGGGCGGCATGGAGGTTCGTATGAACGGTACCTGCGCCGGCGGTACAGGTGCGTTCATCGACCAGATGGCTTCTCTTTTAAACGTTGAGATCGAACAGTTCAACGCTCTTGCGGCTCAGTACGAGAAAACCTACACTATCGCTTCACGCTGCGGCGTATTCGCAAAGACGGATATCCAACCGCTTCTTAATCAGGGCGCAAGAAAAAGCGACATCGCACAGAGTATCTTTGCGGCTGTTGTAAACCAAACTGTATCGGGACTTGCTCAGGGTCGTGAAATCGAAGGCAATGTTGTTTATCTCGGCGGTCCTCTTACTTTTATGTCCGAGCTTCGCAACAGATTCGACAAAGTTCTCGACACAAAGGGTACCTGTCCGGAAAATTCTCTTTATTATGTTGCAATGGGTGCGGCTCTATGTGCGGACAACACAATTGATTTTACTTCCGTTATTAACCAGATAACAAGATACACAGGAAGCGGAAACTTCGCCTTCAATCAGCCCTTGTTCAAGGATAAAAAGGAATACGAGGAATTCGTTTCACGTCACAGCCGTGCCAACGTCAAAGGCAAGGATATCCAGGGCTACAAGGGCAAGGCTTTCATAGGTATCGACGCAGGCTCAACCACTGTAAAGGGCGTAGTTCTCTCGGAGAACAAGGAACTTCTTTTCAGCAAGTACCTCTCAAACAGCGGCAACCCCGTACCGATAATCAAGGATTTTCTTCAGGAGGTCTACACACTCGCCCCCGACATTAACATTGCCGGAAGCGCAGTAACAGGATACGGCGAGGAAATCGTAAGAAACGCATTCTGTATTGATTACGGTATCGTTGAAACAGTGGCTCACTTCACAGCCGCAAAGGACTTCATGCCGGACGTTGAATTCATTATCGATATCGGCGGTCAGGACATCAAATGCTTCAAAATACACAACGGAGCAATAGACAACATCTTCCTGAACGAAGCCTGTTCATCGGGCTGCGGCTCGTTCCTCCAGACCTTTGCAAACGCTCTCGGATACTCTATCGAGGAGTTCGCAAACAAGGGACTTTTCGCACAGCACCCTGTTGACCTCGGCTCACGCTGTACGGTATTCATGAACAGCTCCGTAAAGCAGGCTCAGAAGGACGGCGCAACAATCGAGGATATCTCCGCAGGCCTTTCGCTGAGCGTTGTAAAGAATGCACTTTACAAGGTTATCAGAACCTCGGGCCCCGACGAGCTTGGAAAGAAAATCGTTGTTCAGGGCGGAACGTTCCTCAACAATGCCGTGCTCCGTGCGTTTGAAATGGAAATGGGAACACCTGTTGTCCGTCCCGTTATCTCGGGACTTATGGGCGCTTACGGTGCGGCTCTCTACGCTATGAGCAAGGGCAAGGGCAAGAAGAGTACAATTCTTGACGTTGCACAGCTCATGGACTTTAAGCACACAATCAAGGTAACAAACTGCGGCATGTGTCAGAACAACTGCCGACTCACGGTCAACACATTCGCCGACGGCAGAAGATTTATTGCAGGAAACCGCTGCGAACGTCCTATCACGAAAAAATCCCCGGATAAGAGCCTCAACATGTACGACTACAAGCTTCAGCTTTTGCAGAGCTACAAGCCGAAGGAGGGCAAGCGTGGAAAGATAGGTCTGCCGATGGGACTTAATATGTATGAAATGCTTCCGTTCTGGTACACGTTCCTGACCGAGCTTGGTTTTGAAGTTGTAACATCGGGCATTTCCGATAAAAAGGTTTACGCAAAGGGTAACAAGACTATCCCCTCCGATACAATCTGCTTCCCTGCAAAGCTCGTCCACGGTCACGTACAGAAACTCATTGACTCCGGAATCGACACTATTTTCTATCCGTGCATGTCATACAACTTTGACGAGGGACTCGGCGACAATCACTACAACTGTCCTGTTGTTGCCTACTATCCGGAGGTTATCGGAGCGAATATGAACTCTGTGAGAAACATAAAATTCATTAAGGAATATGTGGGTATTCACAGAAGAAAGGACTTCCCGAAAAAGGTTTTCGAAGTGCTTCAGAAGTATTACCCCGACATAACCTCAAAGGAAGTAAAAAAGGCTTCCGACGCGGCTTATGCGGAATATGAAGCGCACCTCACGAGAATCAGAGAAAAGGGCGACGAGATAATCAAGCGTGCCCAGGACGAGGGCAAGCCGATATTCGTGCTTTCCGGCAGACCATACCACGTTGACCCGGAGATAAACCACGGTATCGACAAGATGATCGCAAGCTTCGGAGTTGCTATCGTATCCGAGGACAGCGTCAGCTACAGAGTCGAAAAATTCCCGACAACGGTCCTCAACCAGTGGACTTATCACTCACGCCTTTATGCTGCGGCTAAGTATATAGCAGACAGAAAGGATATGAATCTCGTACAGCTCGTTTCGTTCGGCTGCGGCGTTGACGCTATCACGACTGACGAAGTTCGTGACATTCTCGAAAAAGAGGGAAAGATTTACACTCAGATAAAGATTGACGAAATCACAAACCTCGGCGCCGTTAAGATCAGGATCCGTTCGCTTCTGGCGGCTATTGGCGAAGAGAAGTAATTTTAAAATAAAACTTTACAGAGCTTCGCATTACAAAAGCTATCAAAATAAAAAAAGTCTTGAATACTGTCAGCTAAAAAACTCACGGTATTCCTGTAAATATAGAAAGGACGGACGGTTATGGCTAAACTTGAATACGACAAGACAGGTCGTCTGTTGTTTACAAAAGAAATGAAAGAGGAGTACACCATTCTTTTGCCGATGATGGCTCCGATTCACTTTAATCTCATCAAAAACGTTTTCACACACTACGGATATAAAACAGTCCTTCTCGACACAGAGGGTCCGGAAATTGCACAAGTTGGACTCAAATACGTTCACAACGACACGTGCTATCCTGCGCTTCTCGTTATCGGTCAGTTTATTCACGCTTTGCAGAGCGGCAAATACGACGTGAACAAAACTGCGCTCATGATAACCCAGACAGGAGGCGGCTGCCGTGCTTCCAACTACATTCATCTTCTGAGAAAAGCTCTCATCAAAGCAGGCTTTGACAAAGTTCCCGTAATCTCGCTCAACCTTTCCGGTCTTGAGAAGAACAGCGGCTTTTCGATCACAATACCTATGATAAGAAGAATGGCGGCAGGTCTTGTTTACGGTGACGAGCTTATGCTTCTGAGAAATCAGATACAGCCGTATGAGCTTAACGTAGGAGAAGCACAGCGGCTTGTAGACAAATGGGTAACAGAGCTGTCCGACCAGTTCGCAAAGGGCAAGGGCTTCACGGCGAAGGAGATCGAGGATAACATGGACAAAATCGCTCGTTCCTTCACCGAGATAAAGATCAACAGAATCCCTAAAATCAAGGTCGGTGTCGTAGGCGAGATTTACGTAAAGTATGCAGCGCTCGGAAACAACAACCTCGAGAAATTTCTTGCCGAGCAGGGCTGTGAGGTAAATCTTCCGGGAATTATGGGCTTTATGCTTTTCAAGGTTGACAACAGACTCGAGGACATCAAGCTCTACGGCGGCAACAAGATAAAGTACAATGTCATCAACGCTCTGATGATCTATCTTACAAAGCTTGAAACAAGCCTTATCGAAAACGTAAGCAAATACGGTTTTGTTCCCCCCTCATCGTATCAGCATACAAAATCTCTCGTTGACGGAGTTATCGGCTTCGGAAGCAAGATGGGAGAAGGCTGGCTGCTTACTGCGGAGATGCTCGAGCTTACGGAAGCAGGCTACGGAAACATCGTCTGCGCTCAGCCCTTCGGCTGTCTGCCGAACCACATCAACGGCAAGGGCATGATGAGAAGAATCAAGAGCATTGACGAAAGAGCAAACATTGTGGCTATCGACTACGACCCGGGCGCACCGAGAGTAAATCAGGAAAACAGAATCAAGCTTATGCTTGCTGTTGCAAAAGAAAATCTCAATAAAGAACTTGAAAAATCGGAAAACAGCACCGAGAAGAAGACTGTCGCTGCGGCTCACTGATTTACAGAATATTTATAAAAAAGACAACACCACAAAAAAAGCTTTGAAACGCTTTTTTTGTGGTGTTGTTATGTTATCTTTCAAACCATAAACAAATCAATTAATACTACTTATATTCTAAGCATTGGATATAATCTTAACTTAAAATTGGTCTGTATTACGATAAATTTTATATTAATCAAACCAACCCACCCCCTGCCCAATGTCATCAACTTAGTATGATTTACCACACTGGTTAGGGGACGCTCTCTGCCAGAGCGTCCC
>CAMHNT010000171.1 GCA_946186535.1 uncultured Clostridia bacterium | reverse complement strand
GGGGCAAAAGAGCTCTTGCTTATCAGATCAATAAGGAAACAGAAGGCTACTATGTGCTTTACAACTTCACAAGTGACGCTGATTTCCCGGCAGAGCTTGACAGAAGATACAAGATCACAGACGGAGTTCTTCGTTCATTGATCATCAAGAAAGAAGCTTAATGGGGGAATAAGGGTATGATGAATGTCGTAGCACTTATGGGCAGACTTACTGCCGACCCTGAACTTCGCACAACTCCCAGCGGTATTTCGGTATGCCGTTTTACGTTGGCTGTTGACCGCAATTATGCAAAGGCAGGAACCGAGCGTCAGACTGATTTCATCAACTGTATCGCTTGGAGACAGACAGCCGAGTTCGTAAGCCGTTACTTCGTAAAGGGACAGCTTGCCGCTCTCGACGGTTCGATCCAGACGGGTTCCTACACGGATAATAACGGCAACAAGAGATACACGTTTGAGGTTGTCGTGAACAACATGAATTTCACAGGTGACAGAAGAGAAAGAGACGGAGGCGGCTCGAGACAGAGCAGCTATTCCGGCAGCAGCTATGATTCTGCACCAAGACAGGACGCAGCTCCGGCGCCGACATATTCGAGCGGCAGCGCAGGGGATTTTTCGGATCTTCCGTTGGATGACGATCTTCCGTTCTGATGAGCTGAGTCTTTAAAATATGATGAAAAGGAGCGATAAAAATGGCAGACAGACCGGAAAGAGATAACCGCAGAAGCCGCAAGGGCCGTAAAAAGGTTTGCGCATTCTGTGTTGATAAGGTAGAAGTAATCGACTATAAGGATATCGGCAAGCTTCGCCGTTACCTTTCTGAGAGAGCAAAGATTTTGCCAAGACGTGTTACAGGTACATGTGCCCGTCACCAGAGAGGTCTTACAGTTGCTATCAAGAGAGCAAGACACTTGGCTCTTTTGCCTTATACAAGCGACTAATCGTTTATATATTTATATAATGATTTTTCAGAGAGTTGTAGAAATACAACTCTCTTTTTTGCTCTTAGGACAAAGTAAGGGTTCGGGAGCTGTGTTCCCGATGGGTGTGGGCGAAGCCCATGACCAACAAAAAGCTTTCCGAGAAGAAAGCACAGTCTGTATGTTCAATTTTTGCGGTTTGCTTTTTTCATATCGGTAATTATAAGCTGAATTGCTTTTATCTGACCCTCATTCAAGCCATCAATATCAATCAGATTGCTGAAATCGGTTTCACGGGGATTGTCTGTTTTTCCGAGGAGATAGTCTGTGGAAACGTGGTAAAGATAGGATAAGGCAACTAAATTTAATAAACTTGGGTATCTCTCGCCTGTTTCGTAAGATGATATAATTGATACGGAGCAGTTAAGTCTTTGAGCAACCATCTTTTGAGAATAATGATGTTCCTCTCTTAATTCTTTTAATTTTGTTCGTAAATCTAAAAGCAAAGAATCATCTCGACATAAAGTGCTATTTATGTCGACTTTTGTCGATTTGTATCAGAGTATGGTGTAAGTGTAACATAAAAAAATTATACTATGAGCGATATTGTAAATTACACTCAAAGTGTTGATAAATTCACCTAAAGTGTAGTATACTTAAAAAGTTAAAAAGTGTAATATTTTATTTTTAACGATAAAGAATAATTTATTCTTCAATAAATTTAAAATACTATACTTTTAGAGTTTTATCAAAGAAAAAGGAGAGGAACATTACAATTATGAGAAAGGTTTTATCTGCAATGCTTTGCGTTGTTCTGTTGGCAGCTATGACTGCGGTGTCTGCCGGAGCGGCGGAGAATATTTCGTACAAGTGGTATCTGAGTCCTGTTGTTGAAGCCGATGACATGGAGGTATTCTATAACCATTTTGGAACAAGCAACGATGATACGTTGCAGTTTTATACCGTAGATCGAATGAACATGAGGAAGTTTGTTCCGTTTGAGAAGAACGGACAATGGGGTCTCGTTGACTACAGCGGAAATATCGCTCTTGAACCTCAGTTTGACCATATTGTATTCAACGGAGGAAAAATTATCGGCGTAAATTTCTCATCCGAGGGCTTGGATGAGAAAAAAAGCAAGATAATTAATGACAGCAACGGAACAATTACAGTGGAAAGTACGTTGGAAGACGTTAATTATTATTATGCTTTTGGTACTATAGGAAGATGTCCGAGACCTTACTATTGGGAAGTAAATGAAAATACTCTTTATGAACAGGGTAGTGGGCAGCGTGTGGCTTTTATCTCAAATGAGACAAGACCTCTTATTGCTCAGCGAGGAACGAAGATTGATTTAGGAGGACAATATGCTCTTAAATCAAAAGACGATAAAATAATAAATGAAGACGATCCCGATATTGAATATGTGGTTGACGGAAAAGTAGTTGGAGATACACGCTACATTGACGGCGGATGTTTCTCTGACGGTCTGATTGCTCTTAACCGTTCGGGAAAATGGGGCTATCTCAATGAAAAGGGCGAAACGGTTATACCTTTCGAATTTGACGCAGTATCTTCGGTTGTTTATGAGATAAATGGTTATGAAACACGCAAGATTGCGTTCGAAGCTTCAAACGGCTATGTTGCACTCAGCAAGAATAATCAGTTTGCTCTGTACAATACAAGCGGAGAAAAGGTTATTGACTTTGGCGTATTCGAAAAAATTCTTCCTGTATATTCCGACGGAAGCCGTGATATTACATGGGTCAAAACAAACGGCAAATGGGGTATAATTGAGCTTGTTGAATCTGACAGCGATACAACTACAGATACAACTACAGATACAAATACCGATTCATCAAGTGAAACCGATTCGGAAATTTCAACCGATATAAGCTCCACGGATTCCGAGCTGAACACGGATAAGGATTCGGAGACAGACACTGTCGGCGGAACAGATACAAATAATGAAACCGACACATCGGGAAATACCGATACATCTACAGAAACAGATACTTCGGGAAGCACCGACACAAGCACGGATACAACTTCAAACAACGGCGGTTCAAGCAGCAGTCAGGGCGGCTCTTCGAATTCGATCTCATCTTCTGTCTCTGCCGTTTCGACCGGTGTTGTGACAAGTGTGAGCATTATAATTCTTGGAATTATTAGCGGCGCTGCGGCTATTCTTCTGATTAAGCGCAGGAACGGCTGAAAGTGAAAAAGGAAAAGAAAATGAAATTAAAATTAAAATTGAAAAAAGTTTTATCGGCGGTATGCTGTGTACTAACGGTTTCTGCCTGCGTTGCGGCAATGACTTTGACTGCCGGCGCAGAAGAAACGGTAACGGGAGAAGCTTACGGCTTGAAGACATCTGTTGCTACGGAAAAGTCGGAGTACAGTGCAGATGAAGAAATCAAAGTTGAATTCAGTGTTGCCAATACAAATGACTTTGATGTTGAAAATGTGACAATCAGTGCGGTGATACCGAATGAGTTTGAAGTCAAGGACAACGCTCCGGACAGCAAGGTGACGGATGTTCTCGAACAGGGAAAAAGCGAAAGCCTGAGTGTTGTTCTCGTTTCAAACGTTTCCGAATCGCCCGACGGCAATCAGGGTGACAACGGAGACTCTGATCTCTCTGAGGGAAGTACGGCTTCTGTGACAACGGGAATCGTGAAAAATATCGCTGTTCCGGTTGGTATTGCAGCTGTGGCATTTGCTGCTGTGATTTTCGGAAAAAAGAAGCTGTCAAAGAATCTATCGCTTTTCCTTTGTCTGACGGTTTTTACGGCTTCAATTGTATCTGTAGGTATTCCGTCGGCAAGCGCAACGGAAACAGGCAGCTTTACTGTCAACAAAACAGTTAAGTCGGGCGGAAAGGATTATACTGTCGGAGTTACCGTTACTTACGACACGACCGATACTGACGAAAGCAGCGATTCGGACACCGAATCCGACGCAGGGGAAGAGGGCGACTATTCGGTTTTTGAAACGCTGCCGGAAGGCTTCATTTTCTCAAGCGGAATCGGAGGCTGGGAAACCTACGTTTTTATTGAAAAAGACGGAACTTTTACAGGAAGCTATAGTTCGTCAAATGCAATCGAATCGTTTTCCTGCAATTTCAGCGGTGAATTTACGGCGCCTGTCAAGGTGAACGACTACACCTATAAAATGAAGCTTAAGAGCATTGAAACGGAAACAACCGAGGTTAAGGACCGGAACGGCGTCAGATATGAAGATATTGAACCTTATGGATTCGAGAATGCGGATGAGTTCCTGATCTATATGCCGGGTACTCCTGTCTCGGAGCTGTCAGAAGATTTCTTGTGGTGGCTGCATAATGTGAAATCAGACGATAAATATTTTCCGGAAAATATTTATGCTTTGTACAACGTAGGCGGCGATGAGGTGTTCGAGGGCGTTAAATATGATGAAAGCGATTTAGATACGACCGTTCCGGATACGGATACTTCTGCCAATAATGATACGGAAAAATCAACGGAACCGTCAATCCTTCAATCTGTTCCTAAGCAGTATTCGACTACACCTCCAAGGTCTACTGCTTCCGGTGATAAAGAGGGTGTGATATTAAATATCAATGATGACGGAACTTTTGAAGGACAGTTCTTTAACCACTATTTTACTCGACATTTTTATGGCGACAACCCTGTTACTCAAAGTGTAACGGAAATAAACGTTTGTAATTTCAAAGGCGTATTTTCTTCCCCGACAAAGATTGATGACTATACATATAAAATGAATATAGAATCAATGGAAGTCGTAAGTAATAACGGAGAATATTACTATGATGACGGTTTGAAGGTTGTTTACTGCGATTCAAACAGCTTCTTTCATGTCGGTGACGAAATTCAAATATATCTTCCCGGTAAACCGATATCTGATCTGGTTCAATCCCAAATTTTGTGTAAACACCAAAACCGGTGCAAAATAAAAATCAA
>CAMHNT010000170.1 GCA_946186535.1 uncultured Clostridia bacterium | reverse complement strand
CTATATTCATTATTACAATCCTCAAGAATCTCCTCCGCCGATTTATGCTTATGAGAAAACACCCTGTCAGACACCTCAAGTTCCTTCATACGCACAAGCTTATATGTACGGTAATCCTGATGTTCATAGGAATATGCCAGAAGATACCAAGCGTACCAACGAAAAATCACTGCAATCGGCTCAAGGTTATGGAGCTTAGTTTCTCCTGAAACATTTGTATAAAGAAGCCTTATTATATTTTTGTTAAGCACAGCCGACTGCAAGCTCTGCAAAAGCTTTTCGTCACCCTCTCGCAGAACAGAGAAGTCGAGTATCAGACCCATATCGTTTTTATCCGACATACTTGATAACTTTTCATATATTCGATGTGCCTTTTTGTCTCCCATTGCAGTGTTAAGACCTTTAACCGCCGCCGCAATATAAGAAAAATCCTCCTTTGAAACAAACTGACTGTCCAACTTAAAACGCCCCGAAATTTCATAGCCGCCGTTGCTTCCCTTTATTGCGGCGATAGGAATACCTGCAAGACAGAGAGAATCTATATCCCTCTGAACGGTTCTCACAGATACCTCAAAATGTCTTGCAAGCTCTGCGGCAGATGTTCTTCCGTGATTCAGCAAATATACAGTTATTGCATATAATCTGTCTGATTTCATTTCTATCTCCTCCTATATCAATAAGAATCCATAGGTAGTGACCAAGCTGCTCTCCGCAGATTACTAAACCTTAAAATCGTCTATCATTAAATTTTAGAGGTATTATAGCATACACTTTGAAGCAAGTCAACTATAACACCAATGCACAAAAGCAAGCAATAATACTAATCCCCTGCCGAAATCCGGCAGGGGACGAATAAAAATATTATCAGCTTTTAAAATGAAAAACAGTATATATTACTTTCTGATTATGTTACCGTTTGAATAGGTATACGTTCCTGCTTCAAATCTGTAATTCTGGCCGTTTCTGCTGTCCCAGTTTCCGCGGCCGTCATTAAAGCATACGTTTGCATAAGAATCGTTGCCGAGGTCTATGACATACTTGTGTGTATATCCGTTTACCTCATCTGTCCTTGTCATTGCAAAACCCGGAGCATTTGTCCAGCTTCCGCTGCCTACCTGGTAATGAATATACGGATTTTCATATCCTTTGTAATAAATAGTGATCTTGTTTCCGGAATTCGTGCCTTCAACATTATATTCATTCGATGAAAACCATGTAACATTTCCGTTATAGAGAAGCTCCGCTTCAATCTTATATGTGCCGCCCTCATCTGGCGTCCATTCTACGGAAACGCTCGGCACTGCCGGACCCGATGAAAGAATTGTCTCCTTTCCGTCCTTTACAGCCTTGAGACGGTATGTAAGACCCTGAAAGATTTTTTCCGCAGAAACCGTAATATTTACTGTTTCACCGGCTTTGAATTCAGTTCTGTCAGCAGAGAATTCGATAGTAGGATACTGTACATTAACCTTTCTTTTTTCCGTAACGGTATTTCCGTCAGCATCCTTTACCGTTGCACATATATAATATAATCCCGATGATCTGATTCTAAGGTTTGTTGACGAAGACGCCGAATAGTCCTTTACGATTGTATCAGTCCAGTTTGTTATAGCTCCCGAATATGTAAATTTATACTCATACGGAGCTTTGCCGCCTATTGCCTCAGCCTCCAATGGAATAAACTGATTCGTAGGAAGGCTCTGATTTTCAGCTATGTTAAATGCCAGGCTAAGCTCACCGCTATAGGACTGAGAATTGTAAGGTGTGATAATACCGTTTGAATATGTATAAGTACCCTTTTCAAATCTGTAATTCTGGCCGTTTCTGCTGTCCCAGTTTCCGCGGCCGTCATTAAAGCATACATTTGCATAGGAAGCATTGCCGAGGTTTATGACATACTTGTGCGTATATCCGCTTACCTCATCAGTTTTTGTCATCGCATATCCGGGAGCACTTGTCCAGCTTCCGGTGCCTGTCTGATAGTGAATATAAGGATTGGTGTAACCATTATAGTAAATTGTGATTTTGTCTGTGTTGTCTCTTACCGTATAGTTTATTGTCTTTGAAGCAATTATCTTTGAATCATAAACAATTTCACACTTGATGCTGTAACGTCCGACTTCGTTCGGAGTAAAGCTGAGAGAATTGTCCGATTCTGCCGGAATTGTCTGCGAATTTCCGTCCTTTGTTACAGTATAGATAAAGTTTGACGGCTTCATTACGGAAGCGAGATTAATTGTCTCCGGAGTAAATTTAATTGTGTCGCCGACTGTACCCATTGAATTGTCCGGATTAAGGTTGATAAGATATGTCTGATTTACCGTAAGTCCCTCGGAAGCAGTTGCGGTATTGCCTTCGGCATCCTTTACGGTTACAAAAATCGAATAGCTGCCCTGTGTCGGGAACTGATATTTTACCGAAGAATCAGACGAATAATCAGAAATCAATGTTCTTCCGCCGTATCTCATATACTCGAATTTGTACTGAAACGGAGCCTTTCCACCCTTAACCGACGCTTTGATATCGGCATACTCATAAAGACCGAAATTTATCGTAGGAGTAACGTCGAGTGCTGCCGCAAGAGAAGAATCTTTGTACTCAAGTGTTCTCGATCTGTTATTAAGAGTGAAGCTGCTGCCGCTCAGAATATCGTACTCTTTTCCAGAATTGCTGTCAACAATTCTTAAATCCTTCACCTTCAGGCTGTAAGAATCATTTTTCTGATCCTCAACGTTAACGCTCCATGTATAGCTTCTGAACTTTTCCGGCGTAAGCCCAGGAACAACATTGTTAAGGTCAAACGCCATCGTTCCGTCAGCGGCTTTCTGAGTACCGTTATATGAATAAGGCTCATTCGTATACATATTTGTTAAACCGTCTATACAGAAAGGCGCAGCCTGTGATTCACCGACAACATGACCTGCGGCGTCCTTTGCGGTTACGGTGATAACCGTTTCTACTCTGTTCGCAGAGTTAAGAGTATACTTGAGATAAATTCCCGAATTCTGAGGTTCACTGCTTGCCTTCATGCTGGCAACACCCTCAAATATACAATGTCTCTTAGGAGAATTTGTAACCCCTGGAACTGCCGATACCGAGTTGAGTGCGTCATAAGCAACCCAACAGAAACCGTTGTTCGCAAAACCGTTTCCATACGAATTTACGATCTTGAAGGCACCCATTTCGCCTTCGTCAACCTCACCGTTACCGTTTATGTCTGCCCAAATATCATCGTTATAGCCGACAAGCGTCATCTGATGACCGCCGCCGTAACTTGAACACTCATAAACAATGCAGTCGCCGAAATTGACGCCCTCCGGCAAATCCGTTCTCAGGATCTGTTTCAGATCCCAACCCAAAATATATGTGCCGAATGACAGAATCTCACCGTTGCTGAGAGCAGTCTTAATAAGATCAAGATCGCTGTCTTTCGCACTTGTAATCGGAGTTCCTTCTTCAACAGGATATAAACATTCCGCATTTTGAGAGTTATCCAATCCCGATGAAGTTAAATATGCATAGTCCACTATTATGTTTTCAAGAGCCTTCTCCCATATATCACCTTCGGCATGCCAATCCAGATAATTGGTCGGATTCGAAAAAGTGGTCTGAATGGGCACATCCGCCACGGTAGCAGCACCCATTTTCATGAAAAGTTTATAGTTCATGTTGGAAAAAGTTCCGCCGTCATATCCTTTGTTATTGATATTATATACCCACATAGGAGAAATTGTATTTTCCGGAGTTGTTTCAACACCCCTTGCTTTGTTGAGGGTATAGGTCATCTGGTAATAACCGGTAGACCAGGAAACACATGAACCAAGTGAACCCTGATAACCGACCTCTGGGAAATACTTTGCATTCTCGTTAGTGCTGTTGTCAACTGCACTCGGAAGAGCCGAACTCTTGGAGCTGCTCTGAATCTTCGATTTTTTCGGCAATAATGAATCCGAATCGTTCCCATCAAGGTACTCTCTGTACTCCGCAACAGAATCAACAATATGCTCATCATCGATCATATCGAGAGTAACAGGCAGCGCACCCGTTGCGTACTTTGAAAAATCCGAATTCTTAATAATTGGATTTTCCGTGCCTGAAGTCTGTGTAACAGACGTATCCGTATCTGCTGCACTTGCTGTCAAGGCAACCGGTGTTACCGATGACAATGTCAATGCAGACAAAAAAACGGAAAGCATTCTTTTTGAAAAGCTCTTCATTAAATTATCCTCCTTGTTCTTCTAATATAATTATACACAAAAAATTTTTCCCGTTCCACAATCTCTAATAAAATTCGATATCTTTATATCATTTCACAATATTTTTTCGGAAGAAAAATTTTTTTTGTATTTATGTAAATGCAAGTTTTATTGATCATCACTTTAGAAAAAACATTGTATCATTTAAACAAATACAATGCTATTTTTTTGTTCATTATAACTTACAGAAATACTATATTTCTGTAAAATCAGAAAAAAATAAAGCTGAAATCGAACATATCAAACCGCTATTTCATTTTACATATTTTAAATAAATTTTAGAAATATGTTGAAAATTTTCTCGAATCATGTTACAATCAATTTATGAAGAATATTCACAAAGGAGTTATGTTATAATGGTAGAAGATAATATTATAACCGAACTGAACGGAGAAATTACTGAACTAACAGAATATGAAATTGAGTTTTTACTTGAGTTCAGAATGTCAAATAGTGAAGAACAGGAAACCATTCAGGAACTTGTCGAAAAAGCAAACCATGGATAATGGATACTGCCTTAAACAACTTAAGGAGGTATCCATTATCCATGAAGAAACAACTGTTTTACGCTAATTCGCCGCTCCATTATACCGAGCTTACGGTTACAAAAATTTCAAACGTTTTAGAAACAGGATTCTACATATGTTTTCATACA
>CAMHNT010000169.1 GCA_946186535.1 uncultured Clostridia bacterium | reverse complement strand
GTTTTTGTATGCTGAGAACATATCAGCCTAAGAAGCTTCACAGAAAGAAGGAGCACGGCTTCAGAAAGAGAATGTCTGACCGTAACGGACGCAAGGTATTGGCTCGCCGCAGAGCAAAAGGCAGAAAGAGACTTTCTTACTGATTTGGTTTTTGCGAAGTTATGATTTGTGTGCCGGGGCTTAAACGGTACAGCGATTCTGGGTATATCTTCGCTTTTTCGGGAAGATATACCTGTTTATTGCTGTTTCTTTGTTTTTGACGGCGTCTCAGCCGGGAACGGCTGGGTGGTGTTATTTATCCGAAAGGGTATTGTTATGGCGGAACTTCAGACAATAAAAGAGAATTATACATTCAGACGGTTATACAGAAGTAAAAAATGCTATGTATATCCGCAAATTGTTGTATATGTAGCCAGAAACAGACTCGGAGTATTCCGCTACGGAATCACTACAAGCAAGAAAGTCGGCAATGCGGTGAAACGAAGCAGATGCCGAAGGGTTATCAGGGCTGCTCTCTATGAGTATGCCGACGGACTTCAGAACTGTAAGAACGGGTACGATGTGGTTATCGTCGCACGCACCAAGACGGCTTTTGTGAAGTCATCAGAGCTTGTGGGACCGTTGGGCGAAAGCCTGAAAAAAGCCGGAGTGATATGAATGAAGAGGCTGTTTGTCTGGATTATCAGGTTTTATCAGAAATATATATCGCCGAGAAGCGCTCCGTGCTGCAGATTTTCCCCTACCTGTTCAAGGTACGGGATAGAGGCAATAGAAAGGTATGGTGCATTCAAGGGTGGTTTTATGACGCTCTGGCGTATTTTGCGGTGTAATCCGTTTAATCCGGGCGGTTATGACCCGGTTCCGGAAAAGAAAAGAAAATATAAGGTTATAACTTACAAGAAATAAAGGCTTGGTTTATGCATTTGTTTCTTGACTTCCGTCTTTTTTAAAAGGCGGTCTGAGTTTTTTTGTTTTTTATGATTCGATTTTGAAAATAATTTTAATTATCATATATCAGATTTTAAATAATCGCCGTGCTCCGGAAGCTGTCCGGAAATCCGGCGGAAAGGATTTCGTGAATGAACGATTTATTTAATTTGATCGGTTCTGTTTTCGGTTACGTACTGTGGTTTGCTTTTACGATGGTTCCGAGATTTGCGATTGCGATTCTGATTTTCACTTTAGTTCTCAGAATTATCCAGTTTCCTCTTCAGATCAAGAGCCAGAAATCAATGGCGGGAAGCATGCGTCTTCAGAAAAAGCAGCAGGAGATTCAGGAGAAGTACGGAAAAGACAGAGAAAAAGTTAACGAAGAGCTTTCGAAGCTTTATGAAAAAGAAAACATTAATCCGATGGGCGGATGTATGACGTCGCTTGTTCCGATGTTTTTGCTTATGGGCGTTTACTGGACGGTAAGATATCCTCTTACGAATACGCTTCATATCGCCAAGGCTACGGTTGAGAAGATGCTTGAATACGGAAGGGGACTTCCTGTAGTCGGTTCGGGACTTGAGGGAATTTACGGTCAGGTAAACTTTATGAGCGTTTACTCTCAGCTGAGAGACAATTCCGATTTCATCGCACAGACAGGTCTAACGAGCAGCGACATTTCAAAGCTTGATATGTTTGCAAGCGGATTTAAAATGTTCGGACTTAATTTGCTTGATATGCCGAGTGCGCACGGTTTGTGGTCGGTGTTTATACTGTTTCCCGTTTTGTGTTTCCTTTCGTCGTTCTGTACGAGTCTTATCTCTATGAGAATGAACGGCTCGAGCTTCAAGGGTCAGCAGGGCTGCATGAACTCAATGTTTCTTCTGATGCCGCTGATGTCTGCCTGGATCGCATATTCGGTACCGGCTGCTATCGCTTTGTACTGGATATATACAAATCTTATCGGTCTTGTTACTACTATTGTTATACATAAATTCTATAATGCAAATGCACTTACAGCTCAGGACGAGGCAAGAAGAATTGCGCTTCTTGAAGAAGAAGAGCTTGGTGTGAAGCAGGTCGTAAGAAGTTACAATGTAAATCCGGTAGGAAAAAATAAGAAAAAGAAGAAAAAGTAAGAGTGAATATTTTGGAGGTGTAATTGTGGTTAAAGAAGCTTTTGGAATCGGAGACACAATTGAAGAAGCACTTGCCGAAGCTTGCAAAGAGCTTGGGGTTGAGCCTGAAAAGGCGGAGTATGAGGTTGTTCAGGAGCCGGAAAAGAAGAAGTTTGGAATTTTCGGAGGCAATCCGGCAAAAGTAAGAGCTTACGTTAATGTATCTCCTGCCGAAAAAGCAGTTGAGTATCTTAAGGAAGTTCTTTCTTGTATGGGTCTTAATGATATTGAATATGAGATTACCGAAGATGAGAAGACAGCCGAAATCAATCTTAAGGGTGAAGATGTCGGTTTTATCATTGGCAGACGAGGCGAAACGCTTGACGCACTTCAGTATCTTGCAGGTCTTGTTGCAAATCATGTAGACAACCAGTATTTCAGAATTACGATCAATACAGGAAACTACAGAGAGAAAAGAGAGGTAACTCTCGAAAAGCTTGGAAAGAAGCTTGCATTCAAGGTTGTCAAGACAGGAAAGAGCGTTAATCTTGAGCCTATGAATCCGTATGAGAGAAGGATTATTCATACTGCTGTGCAGAAGGTAAACGGTGCGATTTCGTTCTCTGAGGGCGAGGTAATGAATCGTCACGTAGTTATCGCTCCGGACCCGAAGAACCCGGTGAAGCCGCGCAGAAGCTACAATAACAACAAGCGTCAGGGTCAGGGAAGAGGCTCATACAACAACGGCAGAAGAGATAATAACAGAGACAACGGCGGTTATAAGAGAACACCGTACAAGCAGAATTTCGAAAGAAAGCCGTATCAGAATAAATACAACAAGCCGTCTGATGATGAGATGGTAACAACGTCATCGACTTTCAGTCAGAGAAGTCCAATCGAGAAATCCGGACTTCCGTTGTTCAGCAAAATTGAAACTAAAGGCGAGGAATAATGCCTTTTTTAAAGTGCGGAGGCATTCAGAAGCCTTCGCACTTTTCTTCTTATCAGGGAATTTTTGGGACTTTTTTTCTGAATCGCATCATAATATTAACTTGGTGTTATTAATATCATAATGATTAAAGTTTGGGGCAATTTCTTAAAAAAGCACCCGAAAGAAGAAGAGTGCGTGGGTTAATTTCAGTCGACGGCAAATTCTGAAAAATAATTAAAATTATTAAGTAAATTACATTTTTTTGTTGTATGAATATGTATTTTTCTAAAAATCCAAAATGTTTTATTTAATTCATATTATAATGATTTAAATATATAACATTTTTAATCAAGTGGTTTTATAATAGCATTTTAAAGGAAGTATTAATATGGATAAAACTATAGCTGCTGTTTCTACACCTTTAGGTTCGGGAGGTATTGGTGTAATAAGAATATCGGGTGAAAGTGCTGTTGCTGTTGCAGATAAAATATTTAAAGGTGTAAGCGGTAAAAAACTGCGTACCATGAAAGGGTATAGTGCCGCTTTCGGGAAAATTTACGATAACGGAGAGCCTATAGATGAAGCTGTCGCAACTGTTTTTCTTGCCCCTCACAGTTATACAGGGGAAGACGTTGTGGAGCTTTCATGTCACGGCGGAGTGTATATAACAAATCGTGTGCTGAGAGCTGTTTTGAATAACGGAGCCGTTCCTGCGGAGGCTGGTGAATTTACAAAGCGAGCATTTCTGAACGGAAAAATAGACCTTACTGAATCGGAAGCCGTCATGGATATTATTTCTGCAAAGGGAAGGGCGGCGGCTCGTTCGGCACTGAATATAAAGGACGGCAGACTAAGAAAAGAAATAGACGAGGTAAAGGATCTTTTGGTTGACAGTGCAGCACATCTTTCTGCGTGGGCTGATTATCCGGAGGAGGATATACCTGAGGTATCCGAGTCACATTTGCTTGAAAGTACAAATCAGGCAATCGTACGTTTGGAAAAGCTTCTGAAGGGATATGATGTCGGAAAGGTTGTAAAAGAGGGTGTTGACACTCTTATCATCGGTAAGCCGAATGTCGGAAAATCGACGCTGATGAATTTTCTCTCCGGCTGTGAAAAGAGTATCGTTACGGATATACCCGGAACTACGAGAGACATTATTCAGGAAACTGTCGTTGTGGGCAGTGTGATTCTGCTTCTGTCCGATACGGCAGGACTGAGAGATACGGATAATCCTATTGAAAAAATAGGCGTCGAGCGTGCAAAGAATCGTGTGCAGTCCTGCGGTCTTGTTCTTGCTGTTTTTGACGCGTCACGTCCGCTTGATGAGAATGATTATGATATGCTTGAGCTGCTTGGTGATGTACCGTCGGTTGCTGTTATAAACAAGAGTGATCTGCAGTCGGTTATAGATGTTGATTATATCGGAAGCAAAGTCAATAAAACGGTATTGGTTTCGGCTGCTAAGGGAGAGGGTCTTGAAGAGCTAACGCAAGCAGTGGAAGAGCTTACCGGTACGGCGGAGTTTGACGAGAATTCGGCGGTGCTGTCAAACGAACGTCAGAGGGAATGTGTTGTTTCTGCTCTGGGTTCATTGAAAGATGGGGTTGAAGCAATTGAAACGGGAATGACGCTTGATGCTGTGACGGTTTCTCTTGAAGAGGCTATTCAATCGCTTCTCGAACTTACGGGAGAAAGAACAAGCGAGGTCGTGGTACACAGTGTGTTCTCGAAATTCTGTGTAGGAAAATAATGTTTAACTGTTCGGTTGGATTTAGCATTTGCTTTTTAAGGGAACGCTAAGGATTTTCGCTTTTCGTGGGCGGCGAGTTAGGGCTCTGTACCCAATATCATCAACTTAGTACGATTTACATTACTGATTAAGGGACGCTCTCTGCCAGAGCGTCCCCTCTCAGAAAACAGTCCCCCGGACT
>CAMHNT010000168.1 GCA_946186535.1 uncultured Clostridia bacterium | reverse complement strand
ATCTGCAAGCCTTTGAAAAGGCTTGAGCGAAACTTTTTCCGGCTTCGCTTCGCCGTAAATTTCTTAAGTTGATGGCATTACCCTTTAGGGAGACGCTTTGGCAGAAAGCGTCCCTTCCCGAGGTTAATAATAATCTCAGCTCGCCGCTCCAAGGCGACTTGATAAGGTATATTCACATATTTTCAACTCATTCAAAACCCTATAAAAAAAGAGGTGTTTTTATTGAAACATTTAATCGAGCTTCAGAACGTCAGCAAGTCCTACACGGGAAAAACGGACAATACCCCCGTCCTGAAAAACGTCTCCCTTACAATCGACAGGGGCGAGTTCGTTTCAATCACAGGAAGCAGCGGCTCCGGAAAATCAACGCTCATGAACATCATCGGCTGTCTCGACGCCCCGACATCGGGAATCTACCGCCTTGGCGGAAAGAACATAAAAATACTCAGCGAGCGCACCCAGGCTCATATCCGAAACCGTGAGATCGGCTTCATCTTCCAGGGCTTCAACCTTATCCCGGCGCTGACGGCGTTCGAAAACGTCCAGCTTCCGCTGATCTATCGCGGAGTCCCCCAGGGAGTCCGACGGGAGCTTGCGTCAAAATCGCTCAAAATGGTCGGGCTTGAAAAGCGAATGAACCACAGACCCTACGAGCTTTCCGGCGGTCAGCAGCAGAGAGTCGCAATAGCAAGGGCAATCGCCTCAAAACCGCCGATAATTCTTGCGGACGAGCCGACCGGAAACCTCGATTCGGCTTCGGGGGAAATCATTCTCGAAGCTATGACAAGACTCAACGAAGCGGGAAAAACAGTGATCCTGATAACACACGACGAAAAGGTAGCGGGAATGGCGAAACGCCGGATACAGATCGCCGACGGAGTTCTCTCTTAAACGGGAATTTCTTCGGCAATAAGTTGATTTTATTGATTCTTCTAAAGCGTCACTTCGTTTCATATGTAAAATTTTTCCCGATACTATTGCATTCCCTATTCTTTTTATTGTATAATCTTTATTAGTATCCATTGAAATGAAAGGAAATTGCAGATGAAAAAATTCATAAAATCACTTCTGATTACATTGTTGGTTATCGTCCTTGTCGCAGCGGCGCTCGCAGGCGCAGGAGTTGCGTACCTCACCATGAACGAATACAAACCGGACGATATCGAAAATATCGACTTCTACGGCACGGCAACAAAACAGATCGCTCCGGGCGACAGCCTCACCGTTCTCACATACAACATCGGCTACGGCGCAAACGACTCAAACCACGACTTTTTCATGGACGGCGGATTGACCGTAACAACCGAAAGCGCCGAGAACATCACGTCAAACATCGACGGAATCATCAAAACCGTTCTGAAGCAGGACGCAGACGTCAACTTCTTCCAGGAGGTCGACATCGAATCAAAGCGTTCCTATGAAATCGACGAAGCCAATCTCATCTCGCTCAGCTTCAGCGACAGCAATATCGCATTCGCAACCAATTTCCTTTGCAAATATATCCCCTACCCCGTCGACGACAATATCGGAAAAGTAAACTCCGGAATCATGACCGTCAGCAAACTCAACACCGACAGCGCCGAAAGGATCTCGCTCCCCAACGGCTTCACATGGCCTGTCAGCACCTGTCAGCTCAAACGCTGCCTTCTCGTCGAAAGAGTCACTCTCGACAACAGCACGAAAGAACTCGTTCTCATAAACCTCCATCTCGACGCTTATGATGAAAACGGCGAAGGCAGGGAAGCTCAGTACAAACAGCTCTGCGAGTTCATGCAGCTCGAATACGCAAAAGGAAACTACGTCATCGCAGGCGGAGACTTCAACAGCACCCTCCCCTCCGTTGACAAAAACAAATATCCTCTCAAGCTCACCGATAATTTCGAGCCTGCCTCAATCTCCACGAACAACCTCACCGGCGGCTGGAAATACTGCACGGACGATTCTCTTCCGTCATCAAGACTCCTCAACGAGCCCTACGACAAACAGAGCATAAACACACAGTATTATGTAATCGACGGATTCATCTGTTCACCGAACACAATAATCAACGGCACAAAAACAATAGACACCGAATTTGAGTACAGCGACCACAACCCGGTGGTACTTGATGTTACGCTTGTGAAATGATAAACAACAAAACAATAAATAATAAAACAAAAAACAATCGGCAGAACCTTTCCCTGCCGATTGTTTTATTATATTACTATAAATGAATAAATCGATTAAATGATAGTAATAATGTACAAAAGGTTTTATAAAAAAATGCCGCAGTACGGCATTTTTAGGAGTAGTATTTTGTTAAGGGCTTCGCCCTTAAAAGCCCACCAGAGGCTCTGCCTCTGGACTCCGCCAGCTTTTTGAAAAAAGCTGGGCAAAAACTTTAACTGTCCTTTTTCAAACTTTTTGAGCAATTTAAAAAAATTTGCTCATTCATAGTTAAATTATTTATTTTCCGTCTTACTGCTATCCTTATTCTTTGTGAGATATGCCAACCAATATCCGCCTGCAACAATCAACGCACCGCCCACAAAATTTCCCAGTGTAACCGGAATCAGATTATTGACAAAAAACGTCAGCCAGTTAAGCCCGTCAGCCGCAATTCCGTATTCCGAAGCCGAGAAAATTCCGACAGGAATATAGAACATATTAGCCACACAGTGCTCATATCCGCCCAACACAAAAACAAATATAGGAGGATAAAGACCGATAACCTTGTCCGCCGCACTCGACGCACCGACCGTGATCCATACGGCTATACATACAAGCAGATTACAGAGTATCGCCCTGAAAAATGCGTCCGAAAAGCTCAGCGACGTTTTTGCGACCGCCGTGTTCACCAGAACCTCGGCGAGCTTTCCGCCGTAAAGATCCGGCGTGTGACCGTAAACAAAAAGCAGCGACACAAAAACCGAACCAACGAGATTTCCCAGATAAACAATAAGCAGACATCTCAGATACTTCAGAACGCTGATCTCTTTTTTCAGAACCGAAATGAGAATCAGACAGTTTCCCGTGAACAGCTCGCTTCCTGCGAGCACCACCATAACAAGACCTGCCGGGAAAATCATAGAATTTATCAGCCTTGAAACTGACGGATTGTCCGCCATACATGAAGCGATCGTAGCCGAAGCGCCTGCAATTGATATAAAAAATCCTGCGAATATTGCGAGCACGAACATTTTCGCCGCAGGCAGATTCGCTTTATTCTTGCCGACGGTTACGTACTTGTCGGCTATTTGTGCCGGTGAAATCATAGCAATATATCCTCCTTTTTTTAACCCCGATTCCTAAGCTGCTCTTGACATTGGACATCGCCCGAGGATAGGAAGGATTACCGGTCAGTAATTCTTCTATCCTACCAATTGGACTTTATTGAACCATTTTTACCCCGATTCCGAACCGGAAGTTTTTCACATATACTGTTTTAAATATTTCCTTATAGAGTATATCACAAATCCCGACAAATTTCCACATAAAAATTCCGACAAACGAAAGAAATTTTAATCGGCTCTTTTATGACTCTGTACGAAAGCAAGACAAAGCCCTTGACCCACGAAAAGCTTTCAGAGAACAAAGCAAGGGTTCGGGAGCTGCGCTCCCGATGGGGGTGGGTTGGTTTGATGAAAAGACTAAGCATAATAAAAAAGCATTCTTCCGAAACAAAAGCAGAGCTCGTGGCGGCAGCCCCAAACTGTTTTCTTGCCATAAGTTTGTCCGTTTCAAAAAACAGGTTTCATGGTGAAGCCTCTTCAAAAGAGCTGATAACATTTCCCGAAATACCATGCCGCCTCACCCTATATTCAGATAAACGATCCATGCCACCGTTCCTAATATAATTGAAATACCCAGACCAATACAAACCTTTGCTATAATATTTGTCCTCTTCGATTTCAGCCTGTCAAGCGAATAGTCCGGCTCGGGTGCAAAGACGATCGAGTGAGTTCTCACCGGCTCGGGCATATCGATCGCCGTATCCGGACTGATGTCTATATTTTTCATCAGCTCGCTGCCAATCATTTTATCGATTTCCTCCGGCTCATCGGGAAGAACAACTATATACTTCTCTCCGCTGCGAATGAGATAGCCGTCTTTTCCTCCGCACGGGTTGAGAACCTTCTTGTTAAAAGTGACCTCCATCTCCGTATCGTTGAAATAATCCGACAGAACAGTCATGACGTTTCTGTCCTCGGCAGCCGTGAGTCCGCCGAAAACTATTATGAGATCCGTTTCCTCAAGAGCCTTTCCGAACTTTTCCTTGAGGTCGTTCCCCGAAACGGCAGCCGCCGTCGAGACAACATTTATCTCCGGTACAGTTCTGAACTTCTTATTCAGATTCCTCTGTATATACCCCGTCTTATACGCTATATAATAAACAACACTACACTTCATTTTTATTTACCCCGATTCCAAAGACATTCTTTACACAAGTCACCGCCCGAGGATGCGGACTTAAGGCGGTAGGGTTTCTCTCTATCCTACTCATTTGACTTTTCATACTTTTTCAATCTGATACCGGAAGTATATTTTATACTATTTCTTTCCGGAAAAATACTTTTCTACGAAGCCGAATCTTTTCATCAAACTTTCGCCACCCCCAACCCCCAGCTATGCATAAGTTCCGCCGAACCAATCATGCTGCGCCGCTTGCGGCTTGCATTCTTGGGGCGTCACTCATCCCCGGAGGGGGCTATACTGGGTGTGGGCTTCGCCCCGAACCCGTGTTTCGCCCACTCACATCAAAAAAGACGTTCTGATTTCAGAACGCCTTTTTTTGCGATAAGCTAATAATAATATCTGACAGCGTCGCTGTAGTAGTAGGGATCATCATCTTCCCAGTCCTGGGATTCGTTAGCGTTCCGTTCGCTCTCGAGTCTTTCACTCTCGAGTCTTTCACTCTCGAGTCTTTCGCTCTCGAGTC
>CAMHNT010000167.1 GCA_946186535.1 uncultured Clostridia bacterium | reverse complement strand
CAGAGAGCGTCCCCTAACCAGTAGAGTAAATCACACTAAGTTGACGACATTGCCCTTAAGGGGAGGACAGTCTGTCGAAAAAGCCTACTCAAAAGAGTAGGCTTTTTTGTTATTACTTCGGTAATTAAATAATCGTAAATAGAATATCGTTTATCTATCAAGGACACTATGCGGGGGCTTTCCGGTTGGTCTACGCTGCCGCATCGGTCGGTGCTGTTGCCGCATTAATAATAGTCCTCTTTCAAGCTTTTTTATTTTTTAGCTTTCAAAAAAATCATGCAAGTTTCTCCCTCAGTCCTCCCAATATTTTCTTTTCACGTCTGCTCACCTGAACCTGTGACGTGCCGAGAATTTTCGCCGTCTGGGACTGTGTCAGACCCTTGTAGTATCTGAGCGATATGAGCTTTCTGTCATTTTCACTGAGCTGTGAAAGCTCCTGTTCAAGACTCAGTTTTTCCGCAAGCTTCTCCTCACCTGATTCGACGGGAATGTCAACCTGTGAAATTTCGTCGTCACCGTCCTCCGAAACCGTAAGCGACAGCGGCTGTCTGCAAGCGCACATCGCTTCAACCGCCTGTTCCTCCGTAACGTCAATCATTTTCGCAAGCTCCGTTATAGTAGGTTCAACTCCGGTGCGGTTTATGTAATCCTGACGAAAGCGTGACGCTTTCATCGCAGTTTCTTTAAGACTTCGGCTGACCTTTACCGTTCCGCTTTTTCTGAAAAGCCCCTTGATTTCACCCATGATAAGCGGTACCGCATAGGTCGAAAAGCAAAGTCCCCTGCTCTCGTCAAACCTGTCGACAGCCTTCACCAGTCCCAGACACCCGGCGCTGAACAGATCGTCGTACTCTATACCTCTCCCCTTGAACCTGTTGGCTATGCTATGCACCAACCCCAAATTTTCGTCAACCGCTCTGTCACGAGTTAACGTCATCATTCACCGACTTGCTTCTTCTTATTATGTATTTTTCCATGGTTACGCTTGTACCGCAATTAACCTTTGACGTAACCTTAAGCTTGTCCATAAAGCTCTGCATAACCGCAAATCCCAGTCCGGCACGCTCTCCGCCGACAGTCGAAAACAGCGGCTCCATAGCCTGAGGAATATTTTCTATTCCCTTTCCCTTGTCCTTGACTCTTATGACAATTCTGCCGTTGTCATAAATCTTTGCGTTGATTCCTATCTGACCGTCACCGTATTCGTATCCGTGTATTATAGAATTCGTCACCGCCTCGGAAACAGCCGTTTTTATGTCCGCAAGCTCCGTTATTGTCGGGTCGAGCGGCAAAACAAAAGCACTCACCGCCGCACGTGCAAAATTTTCATTCATACTCTTACTTGAAAATGTAAGATTCATCTCATTCATCAATTCCATTGCTTTCACCTCTTTTAATTCGTCAAAGACCTCACGCCCGATAGAGCTATGATCCGCTCCAGATGCGGCGGAACGTTATCCAAAGCGACGTCTCCCCCGACAAGCTTCATCAGACGATACCGCCCCATAATCAGTCCTATCCCCGAGCTGTCCATAAACTTAACCCGGCGAAAATCGAGAACAAGCTTTTTCGGGTGGTGCTTTTCGATCTCGCTGTCAACGCTCATTCGGATATCCCTCGCCGTGTGGTGATCTATCTCCCCGAACAGAAGCGCAGTAAGTTCCCCGTTGTCATAGATTGTCTTTACATTCATTTCTTCAACAACCTTTCTATTTTATAAAAACAAACCCACGTCCTACTAACATTGTAAGACGTGGGTCATAAATATTTGAGTATATTCTGTTGTCGAGAAAAAAAGTTTTATTTTTTACAGAGCAAGCTTATCGAGATTATCTCAATCGATTTCACTTTCGGAAATATATCCGCTGTTCTCAGCCTCTGTCTGCCGTCATTATATCCCTGCATTATCTTGATATCTCTTCTTCCTCAGATAAGATCCCTTCGGAATAACAACATCGGTTTTCAAGTATAGCTTCTCCATAGCGTGCGGAGTGCTTTCAACGATTTCGCCGTATTCGTTCTTTATCTCCAGTGCCTTGACCTCAAAAGACTTTCCTCCCGGCGGCAGAATATCGAGCGTGTCGCCGACGAAAAACTTGTTTCTCTGAGTAATCGTGTTATACTCCTCTCCGCTCTCCTCGCACATCGCCACAACGTCATATTCCCTTATATATCCGCCGTTGCCCGTAACCTGTCCGGGCTGTGAGCCGAAGAAAAATCCTGTGTTGTACTCACGGTGGCTTACCTTGTTTACCTCTTCTCTTATCCATGGTGCAAGCGTATAGCTGTCACCCAGACGGATATAATCCTTAACTGCATTGCTGTATGCGTTTGTGATAACGGACGTATAATAAGCCGACTTCGCTCTGCCTTCAATTTTAAGGCTTGTCACACCTGCCTGAAGAAGCTCGGGGATATGCTCGATCATGCACAGATCTCTGGAATTATAAAGAAACGTTCCCTTTTCCGTTTCCTCAACCGGAAAATACTGTCCCTGCCTGTTCTCCTCGTAGAGATGATATTTCCAGCGGCATGGCTGAGCGCAGTCACCACGGTTTGCGTCTCTGCCTGTCATGTAACTCGAAATAAGACATCTCCCCGAGAACGACACACACATTGCGCCGTGTACAAAAACCTCGATTTCAAGATCGTCCGGGATCTTAGCTCTCAGTTCGGCGATCTCGGGAATAGACATCTCACGTGCAAGAACAACACGGGTAGCGCCCATATTGTAGAAAGCGTTTGCGGTCGCATAGTTTACGATACCTGCCTGAGTTGAAACATGAATATCAACCTTCGGCGCATATTTTTTTGCAAACTCCATAACCCCGAGATCGGCAATAATAAATGCGTCAGCTCCCAGCTCCTGAGCTGTAGCCATAAATTTCGGAAGCTCGTCAAGCTCATTGTTTCTCGGCAATGTATTACAGGTTATATAAACCTTGACACCGCGGCTGTGGGCATACTCGATACCCTTCGCCAGATTTTCGTCATTGAAATTTTTCGAAGCCGTCCTCATTCCGAACTGCTCGCCTGCAAGATAGACCGCATCGGCACCGAAATTAACAGCGGACATCAGACATTCAAGATCTCCTGCCGGCGACAAAACCTCATATTTCTTGTTCATATTCTCACTCCAAATTCGGCACCCGCGATTTCCGCAGGTGCCGCCGTTAATTCATTATTATTCTTTAAGTCCTGCCAGATACATATTGTAGTTATGATCTGCATTTGTTGCAGCATAGTAAGGAACTGCGTCGCTGTCCTCTGTAGCCGCCTTATGGCAGAAGAAGTAGTAATTCGTCTCAGCCGGATAAAGCGCCGCCTCAATTGCGTCCATACCCGGATTACAGTCAGGACCTGCCGGAAGACCTTCTATCTTGTAGGTATCATACGTACTTTCGAAGTTTGCCGGAGCCGTGCTCTGTCTGTAAGGATAATATATGGTCGGATCGGAACCAAGTGTACCGTTGATATTTTCTCCGTATATTGTGTAACCGCCCGATTCAATAGTATTAAGTCTGTTGCGGAATATCGAAGAAATAACATACATATCTTCCTTGTTCGCTGCTTCGGCCTGAATCATGGAAGCGAGAATCATAACCTCGTCCATTGTCATTCCCTGCTTTTTAGCCTGCTCTTCAATAGTAAGCTTTTCATACTTCTTTGTTTTTCTGCTGTCGGAATCCGTATCGGTACTGTTATTTGTACTTTCATCATCTGTAATTTCGATACGCTGCTTCGTATAATAAATTCTCGTTTCGTAGTTATTGAGGAAACGATAGATCGTAGTTGTTGCACTTTCGCCGTGATAGAACTCATAGGTATCCGGGAAAAGATATCCTTCAAGCTTGTAATAAACACCGGAAAGATTCTTTCTTCCGTTGGCGAGGAAAGTGAAGTCCTCATCGAAATCATCGGAGTTGCAAAGCTCCAGGAACTCGTCTTTGTTACAAACACCGTTTTCATCGAGTTTGTCCGCAATTTCAAGAACCGTCATACCCTCAGTAAACTGAATCTGAACTGTATCGACACGGTTGGCATTCGTCTGAAGATAGTTGATAATAGCCTCATAGTCCATATTATTTTTCATCTCATACGAACCCTGATTGAAGTTAAACCCGCTCTTGGTAACCTTGGCATAAAGCTTAAAATAAGACTCATTGCTGATTACGCCGTTTTCATGCAGGATCTCGGTAACAGTCTCCAAATCCGCATTTTCGGGAATCTGAATAATAAGAGTCTCCTCTTCACCTCTGTTAATACCGAGCAGGTCATTAATTCCCACAAGCAGGAACTGCGCAAGAAAGACGCCAAGAATAACAACAAGAACAAGCCATACGACCTTAAAAACACATCCGTTTTTCTTTGCCTTTTTCTTTTTCCTCTTGCGTTCAGCCTTCAGAGCCTGTCTGCGGCGTTTCTCTTCCGCTCTTTCGGACTGATCCGACTCATCATCATTTTTTCTTGATGGAACAGAAAAATTATCTATATCCTCCGATTTTTCTTCTTCGGCTTCATATTCATCTGAATCATCGGGAAAAATCATCTCGTCATCGTCATCATAATAATCCTCCATCCCACTGATGTTCAGATTAAACGAATCAACTTTTTTCTTCCTGCTGGTTCCGAGCTTCTCTTCCAACTCATCATTTGAATTTAACTCATCACTCACATCAACACTTCCTTTTTTTACCCCGATTCCGAACGCACTCTTGACCTAAGCCACCGCCCGAGGATGCGGACTTTTTACAGTCAGGGTTTATTTTTACCCCGACTCCAAAGACATTCATGACTTAAGCCACCGCCCGAGGATGCGGACTTTCATCGGTCATTTTTTTACCCCGATCCCAAAGACATTCATGACTTAAGCCACCGCCCGAGGATGCGGACTTTCATCGGTCATTTTTTTACCCCGATCCCAAAGACATTCATGACTTAAGCCACCGCCC
>CAMHNT010000166.1 GCA_946186535.1 uncultured Clostridia bacterium | reverse complement strand
TTTCGGGGGATAAATACAATATCAGCAAAGCCCTTTCCTGTAGGCAATTCACGGTGAGTAATATATTTGTTTTGTGCGGAGTAGTAAGCGAGAGTAATAACGCAGGCAAGAGAATTTTCGTCATTATACTGTAAAATAGAGGTGTTTTCACTATGAGATTGTGCAACAAGTTTGGCAACTGTATTTGCCTCGCCGTTTAATGTAGCGTTAAGCAGCTGCTCGGAAGCTTTGATAGATTTCATAAGATTCTCCCAGCCGCCGTCTTCTATCGAATTAATAAACTCTTGACGAACCTCGCTGTTAGGTATCCAAACTTCGCCGATACCTGTTTCTGTTGTTGCTTTGAATGTCAGATACCCCAAGTGAACAAGCAATGTCAGAACATCATCGGAGCTTGAAAAGGTACTCATATCATTCTGAAACTTTGCTGTATTTATGGTTACATTTTCTCCGCCAATCATATTTGTAATCGTTTCACGAAGACCGCTGTAATTAATGTTGATATAAACTTTGAGTGCTTCATACGTTTCTGTAGATGTCCAGTAGTTGCTGTAAGAACCACGGAGTATAGATTCAACGACCGACTTGGGATTATAGATTGATTCTCCGTCAAGGTTATAGCCGTCATACCAACGTTTCATTTCTTCAAAATCACAATGATACGTTTCACAAAGCATTTTTACTTCGCTTTCGGTAAAGCCGGTAAATTTGGAAATAGGAGCAGCATTTGTCATAGCATATTCATAGAAAGTATTGATTGCGGAATGCTCTCCATATTTCTTGATAGGCAAAATACCTGTCATATAGGCAAGTGCAACATAGGACTTATCCTTAAGCAAATTTCTAAGAAAATTCAGGTATGCTTTTTGTGCCTCGGTATTTTCCTTGTGTATACGGAAAATACAGTCCCATTCATCTATAATAAAAACGAATGGAATTCCATTGGCATCAAAAATCTCCTCCAGTACAGAGGTAAGATCATTCCAGTCAAAGCAATCAACATTGCTGTTTTCACGTTTCAGCTCGTGAAGCAGACGTCTGCTCAGATAGCTTATCATTTCCGATACATTTTCACGGCTGATATAATCAGCCATATTGATGTGTACTACATTGTACTTGTTCAAGTGTTCCTCAAAGGTTTTTGATTCGGAAATTTTAAATCTGCTGAATAATTCTTTCGATTTGCAGCCGCTGCTGTAATATGCAGTGAGCATATTGGCTGCCATAGATTTGCCGAAACGCCTCGGTCTGCTTACACAGATGTACCGCTGCTCTGTATTTATCACAGAGTTTGTATAGTTAATAAGTTCGCTTTTATCAATATATATCTTAGAGTTTACTGCCCGTTTGAAATCGGTGTTGTTCGGATTTAAAAGTATTCCCATAAAGTGCAGCCTCCTTGCAGTGTCTCGTGACTTTATATTAATTTTATTATAATACAAATGAATGGCAAAATCAATAAGCATACTCCGGTTGTGGAGAGTGCTTTTTCGTTTCAAAATTGTCTTTTAATCAAATGACATAGTAAACGCTACTCTCAATAAACCGTATATTTATTATGTATTGTTAATTTTGCTTATAATCTGTTCTAAGATGTCAGGCGGCAACAGGAGCGTTTACTCCGGCATTTGCCGAGCTTTATGCGGGAGAACCGGCAAACGGTGTATTTCCCGGCGCAGATATATCGGTGAAAAGCGATACTCTTGACATCGAGTTTTTAGGCGTTACGGGAGATGAAACAAGTATGATCTCTATCTACGACATCAGAAAGAAGGACGGAAGCGATTTTATAGCGAACTTCGATACTCCCGATGATTACCGTTTCATGAACGTAAAAGCTTATATGAACGTATCTGAGAATAATATCAAGAAGCTCAAGTGGGAGATATTTGGAGGCGGCTATGGAGGAGGCAGCAGCGTACACTATGAATTTGTTGATGAAAAAACGATCCGTGCGTATGCGGTATATTAGAGCTTGTCGGATAAACGCTCAATGAAAACTTGCTCCACAACTGCGGCAGAGCTTTATTTCGACCGAAGACCGTTTTTGATATTTATGCACATTCTGCTTTCAACAATCGTGTCAAAGACGATCACATCTAACATAAATCCCCTGCGGTGATCTTGAGCATTTTTGTCGGGATCACCGCACTGATCATACTGATTTATCAAAATCACAAAGAAAAACAAAGGAGAGATATTTATTGAAGAAATACTCATTTATCACGTTAAAAGAAAGACCCGAATTAAAGACTGCTGCCGCAGAGTGGTTCAACGCAAAATGGGGCGTGCCGAAGGAGGCATATCTTGAGTGTATGAACGCATATCTTGACGGCGAAACAGAGTTATACTGACGGTCTAAAAGATTTACAACATTAAAGTTTGGCGCAAGCCTTTTCAAAGGCTTGCGGTTTCCAAAGGCAGATCCTTTGGAAACCGCAGTGAGCGAAACTTTAACAGGGTCAATCTTTTCGACTTTGAATATAATAAGCATTACTTCTTTTATTTGACCTGTGTTTTTGTTGTATTGCGAAGGTGTACTTTTGCATATTGTATCCTCGGTGTTTTACGTTTTTTACCGGTTATCAGACTTTCTCAGTTCCATATCCGCAAGCAGCACAGCCGTTTTGCTTTCGTCTTGCTCGCCCTTCCATGCTACAATAAATCGAACATTTGCAGAAGACGGCATATACCTTTTGTGTTTCAAATCCGCCAGTTTTTCAAGAAACGCTTTTGAAAACCTTGCTACTCTTTCTTTCCTGCCATGTATCTCTGCACAAAGATACGGAGTATCAACCGAAAGTGCCTGACCGCTTGTAAGCAAAAACAAAAGCTGCTTTTTATCTTTGAAATAGTCGAGGAAAACGTCTTTATAGGTCAACTGCAAAGAGAGCTTTTTTGGCTCATTATACCGATTCCGGTCTGTCTGCCGAACAATATTGGGCAGATGATAATTATCGAATAATTCGGTGTTTGTGTGAATATACAGATTGCACTTTGCTCTCGTCATTCCTACATACAGTTTACGCCGCTCTTCGTCGTTCTCACCTCTGTTTCCGTTTAAGAGCATATAGACACTATCGAACTCTCGCCCCTTTGATTTATGTATTGTTGACACATAGACCGCATCACGGTCGTCGGTATAAAAATCCTCATAATTTGATTCCATAATAAACTGCATAAAGTCGGAATAATATTTTGTTTTGTTCACCGTTTCAAAATCGCTCATCATGTTCAGAATATTTTCCAAGCAAGTGCTTTTTGCATAAATGTTCTTTACTTTCTGTCGTGCATTTTCCCATAACGAGTCAGGAATTACGGGGCTGTTTAACGCCTTGTCAATAGTTTTTATCAGAAAACGCACTTCGGCGAGGTTATACAGCCGGAATCTGTCTACCGACTGGATAAGCTTTGCTCGAATGCCCTTATCATTAAGCATACCCACGATTTGCAGAGCTTCGTCATTGGTGTTTGTCAGTACACACGTTTTGCCGCTGCGTGTATTTATAAGCTCGTCTACAAGCGGTTCTGACATATTTATGCATTGATGGTGAGTGATAACAACTTTTCCGGTTTCGTCCGTTACTGCTTCAATGGGAGCCGCCTTCATACGGTGCGTTATCGTTTTTGCAAACTCGTTAGACAATGCAACTATAGCGCCTGCGCTGCGGTAATTCTCCGTCATCTCGTATTTTACAGCGCCGTAATCGTCCATGAGCATACGCATATACTTTGAATCGGAGCCTCGAAACTCATAAATATTCTGGTCATCGTCGCCCACGGCAATAATCCTCATATCATCGTTCTGGCTCATAAGCGCAAGAACAAGTTTAAATTCGTTCTCGTCCATATCCTGCGCTTCATCTATCACAAGCACGCTTTTTGTGATGCGTCCCTGTTCGACCTCTCCGTTATATATCATAGCCGAGGCATCCTTTAAAACGTTCTGAGAGCCTTCAAGTGTGCCGATCTTTCCGAGAAGATCAAAACAATAAGAATGAAACGTCTTGATCTCCACAAAATTTGCAGCGTTGCCGATCAGCGCAATAAGTCTTTTTTTAAACTCCGTTGCTGCGGCTCGAGAAAATGTAAGCATCAAAAGCTGCTCGTGCTTTACATCTTCTATAAGCAAAAGCGCCGCAAGCTTATGAACAAGTACCCTCGTCTTACCGCTGCCCGGTCCTGCCGCTACAACAATATATTTTGAATCACTGTCGTTTATAATGTCGGACTGCTTATCGGATAGTGAATTAAACAGCTCGTTATATTTACCCGGTGTTATGTTTCTTGTGATCTCCTTTGCCCTGTCTCCCTTAAAATACTGATTAATAAACTTACGAAAATCCATTTGGAAATAATCCTGCACAAACTGGAGAGCAGCGTCATAATTACGCACCATCAAATTTGCGTACTCTCCTACAATATGTATCTGTCTGATCTTCTGTTTGTAAAACTCGTCAAGAAAGCGGTAATCCTCCACTTTGTAGCGAATCTTGTTATCGGTGACGAGCCGCTTTATTTCCATGCCGTTATATGAAACGAGGAAACCGCCTTCAAGCCGCAGCGCGCCAATTTTTGAAAGGTAAAGCAAAGCGTCCTCAATGTCTGCAAGCGAAATTTCGGATTTGTTTTCATCAAGACGCACTTCATCCTTATAGTCATAATAAAGTCCAACAAGCGAAAACTCGACAGGCATTTTATCCTTTCCGCTCTCACGCTTTCCTGCAAGCTCATAAAGACGTTTCAGAACAAATCTACAAATATCAACCCTTAGATTAAATTTTTCAATAAGTTTATCCTGCTCAAGCGCAGGCGTAATACCGAGAGTATTGCTGCCCTTTATCTCAGGCTTTAGTATATAATTCTTAATCGTTAAGTAATACAAGATTGTTCGGATATTCTTAATATTCGACGTAGAAATTCCGTTTGCGCGCGCTGCTTCATTAAGCTCTTTAAGATTAAAGAC
>CAMHNT010000165.1 GCA_946186535.1 uncultured Clostridia bacterium | reverse complement strand
ATCTTAACTGATTCAAAAACCCTGTACAATTAAAAACTTTATTTATGGTTTTCTTTACATTCTGTTAATAAGAAAATTATACCTGCCGACAGTTCAGAAAATATCCCTTTATATTTCCTTTTTCAAAAAAAGCCTGATTTTAAAAATTTTTCAGAAACTGTTGATTATTGTAAAATGTTATAGTATAATCTTATATATAATCGTGTTTTTATACAAAATTCACACGGAGGTGTCATAAATGATTGAATTCAAAGGGGTGAGCAAAACCTACAACGGAAAGGTCAAGGCGCTCGACAACCTTAATTTTACTGTCGGAAAGGGTGAGCTCGTAGGATTTATCGGGCCGAACGGTTCGGGAAAAACCACAACAATAAAGCTTCTTTCGGGAGTTCTCGTTCCCGACAAGGGTACCATTTCGGTCAACGGATTCGACGTAAAAAAGGAGCCGCTCAAAGCCAAGGCTTCCATCGGATATATCCCGGACAATCCTGATGTTTTTCTGAGACTTAAGGGAATCGAATTCTTAAATTTTATCGGAGATGTCTATAAAGTTCCGGTTGATGAAAGGAAGAAAACCATCGAAAATCTTGCGGAGCGTTTTGAGCTTACTCAGGCGCTGAACTCTCAGATTCTCAGCTACTCTCACGGTATGCGCCAAAAACTGATGGTTATTGCGGCACTGCTTCACAAACCGGAGGTCTGGATTCTTGACGAGCCTATGACGGGTCTCGACCCGAAATCCGCATTCGAGCTCAAGCAGATGATGAAGGAACACACCCAGAGCGGAAACAGCGTTTTCTTTTCCACTCATGTTCTCGAGGTTGCGGAGAAGCTCTGCGACAAGGTCATAATAATCAAAAAAGGACACAAGCTCTATGACGGAACGCTCGCTCAGCTCGAAAAGAAAAACAAGGACAAGAACCTTGAGGACATCTTCCTCGAGCTTACGGACAAGAAGTGATTGGTGGTGACGAATATGAACGTATTTCTTCAGCTTGTCAAAATCACGTCATCATCCGTTGAGCCGAGTGTTGACGAAAAGAAAAAGAGCAAGGCTTTCGGAACCGTCATGGGAATTCTTATCGTTCTGCTGATTTTCATCCCTGTTTCGGTTTTCGTCGGATTTCTGGTTTATGCGCTGACGAACGGACTGGTTAGCATGGCAGAACTTGGAGCTGCAGACGGAACGGGCGGCGGAGCTTCCGGATCGGTTGATACGGGTCTTTTGATAATGCTTCACATTATTGCAATATTCTCTCTCGTATTCGGCTTCAATGTTATTATGAGCGTTTTCTACTTTTCGAGCGACCTTGAATATTTATTGCCTCTGCCCATTTCCCCTATGAAAATCGTGGGAGCAAAGCTCACGGCAACAATGCTTTCGGAAAATGTAATGGAATGTATTCTGATTTTCAGCGCACTGACCGGTTTTCTTATCGGATATGCACCGTATGCAGGAGTCAGCATAATCGGAATACTCTCGGCGATAATCGGAGTAATAACATTTCCTGTTGTTCCGATAAGCTACTGTGCAATTATCTGCATGGTAGTGATGTACTTTTCGAAATTCCTCAAAAACAAGGACAGAGTAAGTAAAATAACGGCTTTTTCAACTATCGTAATTCTTCTTGTGCTCGTTCTCTGTCTCAACCTTACGAACGGATTTGACACAGATCTTTTCGTTGAGCAGCTTTTCAACAACAATGTTCCTCTGATAAACGTTCTCGACAAAATCTTTTTCAACGTTCCTCTTCTGACATCGGCTGTTTCGGGAAGCGTCGTTTCGCTTCTGATTTATATTCTGGCTAACGCAGCATGTATCGGAATTGTGCTTCTTCTTGCTTCAAAGCTTTATTTCAAAGCGGTAATTTCGCTCAACGGCGGTCAGGGCGGCACAGGAAAAGCTTCTGCTTCGGCAGCGGATTATGAAAAGAAAATCAAAGAATCCTCACATCTTGTTACATATCTCAAAAAAGAGTTTCTGATTCTGTTCAGAACTCCGGCGTATCTTTCGAACTGCGTCGGAATCAATCTCATCTGGCCTATATTCATCTATCTTTTCATTGTCATTCAGAAACAGAACGACCTGCTCGGAGGATACATAGAAAAGCTTCAGAACGGAGATTCTTCAGCCGTTTTGAACTTAAGTCTTCTTGTGTTCGGAATTTCGGTCATTCTGACCTCGCTGAACTGTCTTGCATCAAGCGCGATCACACGTGAGGGTCGTCATTTTGAGGTTATGAAATATATGCCTGTAGATCTGATGACGCAGATAAACAGCAAGGCGCTCGTCAGTATAATTATCAGCGGAGCCGGACTTGTGGTTTATATTGTGACGGCATTTATTATTTTCGGTATTTCCGCAAACCTCACAGTATACTGTGTAATGCTGAGCATACTTTCGGTAATATTCACAACATATCTCGGAATCTATATTGATACGATAAATCCGAAGCTGGTCTGGGAAGACGAAGTTAACGCTCTGAGAGGAAACTATCACGTTTTCTACAACATGGGTCTTGAGATCATTATCACGGCTGCGGCATGCGTTTTAATGCGTCTTCTTTTCAAGATGAATTTCCTTCCTGTTGCGCTGCTTCAGTCACTTCTTCTCATTGTTGCGGCACTTATGTCTGTTTGGTTCTATTCTCTGTGTAAGGAAAAAGGCGTGAAGAATCTGGAGAATATCGAAATGTAATACTAAATTTCAATAAAACACTTTAAATCTTTTCGGTCTAATTTCTGCAATACTGCGTCATCGCTGCAAGACAAACGACAGCCTGCCTGCGAGCTCTTCCTTGTCTTGCAAAAATTATCCTCGAAAATCTTTTAAAGGTTTTAATTGAAAGTTAGTATAAAAATTTGAATAACATAAAACACTCCTCGGAATTCATCAGATATTCCGAGGAGTATTTTGTACTTATTTTCTTTCCCACTTATTGCAAAGTTCGTTGATCTGGTCGGCAAATTTTGCAATATCCTTATTTGCGCAGCCCCTATTCTGTTCGATAACATTGAGCAGTCTTTGACCTGCCTGAACAAGCCTGTCGAATACGGCCTTCGCTTTCTTGTTCACTTTTGTCTTGAGCTTTACGGTATTTCCGAACTCAAGGCATTTGAATTCTTTAAGCTCGTAAGAAGCGCCGTTGTAGGGTGCTGTCGCAGGAATTGTAAGCTCTTTTATTATTGTCTGGGCAAATTCGTCGCAGACCAAATCGTTTCCGTGATTCACAAAAACCATTTCGGGTTTGTTCTTAAGATTTCCGAGCCAGCCAAGAAGCATGTCACGGTCCGCGTGGCCGCTGATTCCGTCCATTGTTTCAATGGTCGCATTTACGGCTATTTCCTCACCGAAAAGCTTCACTGTTTTTGCGCCCTGAATCAAAGTTCTTCCTAACGTTCCCTCAGCCTGATATCCTACGAAAAGAATCGTTGAATCCTTTCTCCAGAGATTGTGCTTCAGATGGTGGCGGATTCTTCCTGCTTCGCACATTCCGCTCGCCGAAAGAATAACCTTCGGAGTGGGATCGTTGTTGATGGCAACCGAATCCTGGCTCGTGATCGAGAGATTGAGATTTGAAAATTTTATCGGATCTATTCCCGATTTCAGAAGCTTCAGAGTATTCTCATCACAATAGTCATACATATCCTCGCCATAAATTTCCGTTGCTTCAACCGCAAGCGGACTGTCGAGCCAGACAGGGAAATTGCCGAATTTTTTCAGAAGTCCCTGTTCCTTGATTTCTCTGATGAGATAGAGCATTTCCTGGGTTCTTCCGACTGCGAAAGAAGGAATTACGACATTTCCCCCTCTTTCAAACGTCTGATAAATTATTCTCGTGAGCTGACTTGCATAGTCGGCTCTCGCTCCGTGGAGTCTGTTTCCGTATGTAGATTCTATCACAACATAATCGGCATACTCCGGCTTCTGAGGATCTTTGATGAGAGGCCGGTCAATATTTCCGATATCTCCCGAGAAAAGAACTGTCTTCGTAACGTCTCCCTCGGTTATTCTGATCTCAATCGAAGCCGAACCCAGAAGATGCCCTGCGTCGATGAATTTCACCGTGATACGGTCATCAATTTTTATATCCTTGTCATACTTGCAGGGACGGAACAGCTTCATACAGTCTTCTGCGTCCCGGACCGTATACATCGGAGTATAGAACTGACCGCCGGAACGCTTTGATTTCCTGTTTTTCCATTCGGCTTCCATTTCCTGAATGTGAGCCGAATCAACAAGCATAATACTGCACAGACGGGTTGTTGCAAAGGTTGTATAGATTTTCCCGTTAAAGCCCTGTGAAGAAAGAAGCGGCAGCTTTCCCGAGTGATCGATGTGAGCATGCGTCAGCAGAACAAAGTCTATATCCCCCGGGGCTATGGGCAGGTCACAGTTTTCATATATGTCCGTTCCCTGCTCCATGCCGCAGTCCACAAGAAATCTGATATGTTCGGTTTCGATCAATGTACACGAGCCCGTAACTTCATGTGCCGCACCTAAAAATGTTATTTTCAAAAAACTCACTTCCTTATGAGAATCAGTCAAATGATGTTATAATTCTGGCGTTGTATCTCAATATCATAACAGCGTCATTCGTAGTAATAACACCGTCATGATCAACATCCATTATTTCCTCATAGTCTCTGTATTCGTCAACTGACAGCTTCGCAATATATCTGAGTATGATAATAGCGTCACCGGTTGTGATCTTACCGTCGCCGTCAATATCGCCTTTTTCGGTCGGTCCCTTTTTTTCTACAATATTTACTTTGAATTCTGCCGATACATTATCATAGGAAACCTTAATCACCTGTTCTCCGGGAACGCTGCTGTCAAAGCCTGTTACCGTTATCAGATCGGTTACATCACCCGAGGTTCCGTCGGAATAGAATGCCGTTACAGACAATCCCGAAAGATCAAGCTCCTCACCTACATAATATGTTGTTTTAGATGGCATATTCGTTATTTCGATTTTTGTAACGGTTACCGGTGAAA
>CAMHNT010000164.1 GCA_946186535.1 uncultured Clostridia bacterium | reverse complement strand
AATACATAAAATGTCAAATTTGTTTTTCATAAATATTTATACAATTGTATATTCATCTATAATTATTTAAAAGAAATAAAATGCATTAAAAAAATTTAAATATCGGATATTGTACACATCAAACCAAACGAAACTTTTCGTATATTATAGAAAAAGTTTCATACACCTTTGACACTGCCGTTTTTCATCCCCGAAAAACCTTTTAACAAAAATGTCACAGAAAAAACGTATTTTCATAAATATTAAAAATTCGTTATAATTCCCGAAAATCCGAGGGCTTCATCCGTCTGACGACAAAGCCCTACGGAATATTTCAGCATTCTACTTCTTTTTCCCCTCCGACTCGGCTTTTCTTTTCATTGAATATTTCATCTTGGTTGCAAGCCCGCCTCTGATATGGCGCTGCGCCTTGTTTGTCTGCATAACCTTATCCACTTCATTGAACAGCAGTCCGTCGATTTCTTTAAGTCTTGAGGTTATATCCTTATGTACGGTTGACTTTGAAACGCCGAACTTTTTTGCGGCGCTTCTCACCGTACATTTTGTTTCCACAATATACCTCGCTATATCAACCACTCTCTGTTCCACCAAATCATTCATACTCTCACCTCTTTTTTTGCCCCGACTCCGCAGCCATTCTTCACATGAGCCATCGCCCGAGGATAGGGACTTAGAGCGTTAGGTTTTCTCTCTATCAGACTTACCGGACTTTGACTCCGGAAGTTTATTCTCTTATGTATTCATATGAAAAAAATAATACATTATTATTAAAGAGTGCATGCACACCCGTTATATTAACTTTCCGGAAATCATGTTCCATTCCTATCCATGTAAAAGTAACGACCGAAGCCTTTTTATAAATCGTAGTAAAATTTATATGTAAGTATAAAAGAAATAATGACATCGTGTTTTTCCGTGATTTTATATACTTTTTTATTGACAACAAATATTAAAAATGATACGATTTAAAAAGCAATAAAAAATCACAGAATGATTCATCAGCACCCGGGAAATCAGTATCAGAAACAATCTCCCGTTCGCAGTAAAAAAATTTGCAATGAAAAGGTGTTTATGCTAAAATTATTGTAGCGATGTCCGGAGGAAACAATATGAGTTTAAAAAGCCTGCTCGGAGATACCGAGGTATCCGCACAGCTGTCGGGGCTTATTGCCTCTCGCCGTCTGCCCCACGCAGTCGTACTTGAAAGCAAGGACAGAACCCTTGCAAAAAATACAGCAACCGAAATTGCCAAAGCCTTTGTATGCTCAGATGAATCCGTCCGTCCATGCTGCCGCTGCAGCAACTGTCTCAAAGTTGAAGAGGGTATCCACCCTGATCTTTACACGGTGAATATCACGGACAAAAAACAGGCCGTCGGCGTCGGTGAAATACGTACGATGATATCCGACTGCTACGTCAAGCCCAACGAAGCTCAGTCCAAGGTCTATTTTATTTTTGACAAAATGACCGTCGAAGCTCAGAACGCTCTTCTTAAAATTCTCGAGGAACCGCCCCGGAACGTTCAGTTTATTATTACGACGGAGTCTTCGACAATACTGCTTCAAACCGTTCTCTCACGCTCGACCGTTTTCAAAATCGGAAACAGAACGCCGGATGAAAAAGATCCAAAAAATGAAAAGGCGAAGGAAATAGCAGTTGAAATTGCTTCGGCGATACCGAAAAACATCGAGCTTCCGCTTCTTATCGCAACCGGAAAGCTCGTCCCGGACAAGGCTGTCGCTCAAAAAGTTCTCGAGAAGCTGAGTGAATTTCTGAGCATGGCTCTCGAGGAAAAATATTTCCCGAATGCGGCTTCGCCTTCTTACATCACGGAAATGTCGAGAACTCTCAGAAAAAGATCTCTCGTGAAGCTTCTTGATGTCATAGCTGAGGCTCAGGAAATGCTTTCACGCAACTGCAACATGAACCTGCTTGCAACATGGCTTTGCGCAAATATCAGACAGAGCCGCCACACGGACTGAGAAACTTACAATCATTCATAATAAATATTCAGAAAAAATTACAGCTATGCTGTTTTATATATAAGGAGGACTCTATGGCTGAAGTTATCGGAGTTAGATTTAAAGAGGTCGGAAAGGTTTATTATTTCGACCCCGAAGAAAACAAGCTCAACATCGGCGACAAGGTTATCGTTGAAACCGCCAGAGGCGTTGAATGCGGTATGGTTGCCATTGCAAATAAAATTGTAAGCGACGAAAACATCGTTCATCCGCTCAAGAAAATTATCAGAGTGGCAACGAACGATGATCTGAAACATATCGAAGACAACAAGAAAAAAGAAAAAAAAGCTTTTTCAATCTGTCTGAAAAAAATTGCCGAGCACAAGCTCGACATGAAACTCGTCGAAGTGGAATACACATTCGACAACAACAAAATCCTGTTCTATTTCACCTCTGACGGAAGAGTAGATTTCCGCGCTCTCGTTAAGGAGCTTGCGTCCATTTTCAGAACGAGAATAGAACTTCGCCAGATAGGCGTCCGTGACGAAGCGAAAATGCTCGGCGGCATCGGAGTCTGCGGCCGTCCGCTCTGCTGCAATTCCTATCTCGGAGAGTTCCAGCCGGTTTCAATAAAAATGGCGAAGGAACAGGGACTTTCTCTCAGCCCCGTCAAGATTTCCGGAACCTGCGGAAGGCTTATGTGCTGTCTGAAATACGAACAGGAAGCTTACACAGATCTTCTCAAAACTATTCCCAAGGTCGGCGCAATCGTCGGAACACCGAACGGTGACGGAGTCGTGATAGAAACCAACCCCATCAGCAAAATACTTAAAGTCAAGCTCAACAAATCCCCCGACGCCGCTCCGGCAACATTCAAAAGCAGCGACGTAAAACTCATTAAGGACGCTCAGATCAAGGTTGACAAAAAAGAGCTTGAAGCACTCAAAAAACTGGAATAAAAATAGTTTCTACTATAAAATAAATAATACTTTCTACTGTGAAATATTGAGATAAGTTTTCACTAACTGTTTGTAAATAATTTATTAAACATACAATTAATCCATAAAACCTCTTGCAATTTTAGTTCATTTATGATAAACTATAAACAACAAATTTAGAGGGTATCAACTTCCGATACACCTCAAAAATAAGGAGGTCTATATATGGCTTATAAGATTAGTGACGAGTGTATCTCCTGTGGTACATGTGCAGCAGAGTGTCCGGTTGAGGCAATTTCCGAGGGCGAGGGCAAGTACGAGATCAGCGCTGACGCTTGCGTTTCATGCGGCAACTGTGCTAATGTCTGTCCCGTTGGTGCTCCTGCTGAAGAGTAATACTTGAGCACCATTGAAAAAAACAAGATTTCTGAAGCCTGCTTTAACAGCAGGCTTCAGTTTTTTTTACTCCGATTCCGCACTTTATTCTTGACATAAAACACCGCCCGAGGAAAGAAAGAATTCCCGGGAAATTTTTAATGTATCCTACTCATTGGACTTTTCCTACTTTTTTATTCGTTTCAAAAACATACTCCCTGAGTTATTTTTCAAACCGGAACAACTTGCAATCAAATTTATCAGATCTGCATAAATCATAAACAAAACCGTACCCACGGAAGTCGGACTAAAATCCAACTCCCGTGGGTACGGCTCTATTCGGCAGTTATGCGTGAGAATTGTTATTATACTCTGTCATTATTGCAGTTTATCATTAAGCATATTGATTTTTGATTTCATCGAAAAATACCAAAACAGCCATATCACAATATAGATAACAAAAAATATTGCCAGATAAATCAGAAACGCAGTTACATTTCTCTCAAACCAATTCAGTGTGAAAGCAACAATTAAAGTAGATAACACCGTAACAAGAAAATGAACCATACTCTGCTTTAGTATACTCCACTCCTCCATCTCCCATACGACAGAAGCTCCGCCCCAGATCGCTCCGTAAAAAATCACCATAATAAACTGCCAGAACACAGCGTTGATTTCATTACCGCAGTCATGAATCAGATTATAGGAAACATAGTGAAAGCTTCCGTCACCTATCGAATATGAAATAAAAACAGCAACAATCACCGATATAAAAACACCGATCGGCACACCGACCAACGAACGCAGAATTATCTTCTTTTTCATAAAATCACCTCAAATTCCCAGAACCTTTTTTATTGCACCAACATAACGTCTTGAGACGTAAGTTACCGAACCGCTGCTCATTTTAACACAGACAACTCCTGTCAGGCTCAGATCGAAATGCCTGACCTTTTTCAGATTAATAATCTCAGACTTTGAAATTCTGACAAATCTTTTACCTCCGAGGATCTCTTCAATCTCATAGAGTCTCTGCTTCAGGCTGTAGGTCTCGCTCTCAGTTTCCGCAAACACCTTTCCGTTTTCGGCATAAATACGAATAAGCTCGTCCTCATCGATAATAGTCATAATGTCGTTATTGTACCCAACAATAACCCTCGATGTATTTTCCGAAAGCTTTTTCGCAAGCTCGGTTATCTCATCTGTTATCTCACTCGTAACAATCACAACCTTAGTTTCGGAACAAGAACTGTCTATTCTTATTTCAACCTCCATTTTACTCGCCCCTTGTTTTCTTTGTATCTATATTATATTTAAAATCCGAAAAGTTTTCCACATATTTTGCATAAGCGGTTGAAAACTCCCCACAAGCGGTTTTTTCACCACGATTCCGCACTTTATTCTTGACATAAAACACCGCCCGAGGAGAGGAAGGATTCCCGGTCAGTTTTTTCACCACGATTCCGTACTTTACTCTTGACATGAAACACCGCCCGAGGAGAGGAAGGATTTTCCCGGGAAATTTTTAATGTATCCTACTCATTGGACTTTTCCTACTTTTTTTATTCGTTTCAAAAACATACTCCCTGAGTTATTTTTCAAACCGGAACAGCTTGTAATAATATTTATCAGATCTGCATAAATCATAAACAAAACCGTACCCACGGAAGTCGGACTAAATCCAACTCCCGTGGGTACGGCTCTATTCGGGCAGTTATGCGTGAGAATTGTTAA
>CAMHNT010000163.1 GCA_946186535.1 uncultured Clostridia bacterium | reverse complement strand
AACTGTGGTTTTTTATAGCTTAATGAGTTATTTTACTTAATTATATCAGCAAAAGCCATTCGATTCAACATATCCTCAAAAAATTAAACAGACTTTTCAATAATCGCTTCTGCGCACTTTATTCCGTCAACCGCTGCGGAAACAATTCCCCCTGCATACCCTGCGCCCTCGCCGCACGGATAAACACCCTTCACCGTAACGGCTTCCATACTTTCGTTACGCAGAATTCTTACCGGACTGCTGCTTCTCGTTTCCGCACCCGTGACTACTGCGTCCGGGTCGGCAAAACCGTGAAGCTTCCTGTCAAGCAGCGGTATCGCTTCTCTCAGACCCTCGCACACAAATTCGGGAAGATACTCGCTCGTTTTCGCAAAATTATATCCGGGTTTATAGCTCGGTGAAACCGAACCGATTGTGGTTGATTTTCTGTCGGAAAGAAGATCTCCCACTCTCTGGACCGGCGCTCTGTAATCGCCGCCTCCTGCGACAAATGCAGCTCTCTCTATTTTTCTCTGGAACTCGACTCCGGCGAGCGGATTTTCGCTTCCGAAATCATCGGGAGTAACGCCGACCAGAAGCGCGCTGTTGGCATTCTCCTTATCCCGTTTAAACTCGCTCATTCCGTTTGTGACGACCGTATTCTCCTCGCTCGCCGCAGCAACTACCGAACCTCCCGGACACATACAGAATGTATAGACTCCTCTTCCGCTTTTCAGATGAACGTTAAGCTTGTAGTCCGCAGCTCCGAGACGCTCGTTATTCCAAAATTTTCCGTACTGAGATCTATTGATGTTTTCCTGAAGGTGCTCGATTCTTACGCCGACCGAAAACGGCTTTGGGGTCATCAGAAAACCGCTGCCGAAAAGCATTTCAAATGTATCTCTCGCACTGTGCCCCAAAGCGAGGACAACGTTATCCGCTTCGATTTCCTCAAAACTTCCGTCGGGATTCCGAACGGTAACGCCTGTGACAGCGCCGTCCTTTTCTTTTAAAGAAACAAGCTTCGTCTGAAAACGAACCTCGCCGCCAAGATCAATGATTTCGTTCCTGATATTTCTGACCGTGCCTTTGAGCTTATCCGTGCCGATATGCGGCTTTGCGTTAAACAGAATCTCCTCGGGCGCGCCGTGGTTCACAAATTCAACGAGCACCTTTCTCGAACGGATATCCTTAGTTCCCGTGTTGAGCTTTCCGTCGGAAAAAGTACCTGCTCCGCCCTCTCCGAACTGAACGTTGCTTTCTGTTTTTAGTATGCCGTTTTCCCAGAAATCATTAACGTCCCGGGTTCTCTCGTCAACGCTTTTTCCGCGCTCAACAAGTATCGGGCACTGACCTGCCTGAGCAAGTATCAGCGCACAAAAAAGACCCGCAGGTCCTGCTCCGACGACAACAGGGCGTTTTTCAAGCTTTTTTGATTTCGGAATATCATACCTGTACTCATGAGCTGCGGAAACCTTGTTTGATTTGCAGCGTCTCAGAACGGAATTTTCGTCCGTCTTAAGCTCAAGGTCGACTGCGGCTATGAAACTGATGTTGTCCTTGTGACGTGCGTCAATGCTTCTTCTGAAAAGCTTTACTGATTTTATTTTGCTTTTGTCTATATTTATCTGCTTCGCCGAAAGAGTTTTCAGTTTTTCCTCATCATAATCCAGCGGAAGCTTCAAGTCGCTTATTCTTATCATATTTTACCTCTTTTTCCTGTACGAATCTGCGCAGCTGTTTCCTGCGATTATGCCGCTTGCAAAAGCAAAGTGAAGGTTATAGCCTCCGCAAAGACCGTCTACGTCGAGTGCTTCACCTATAATATACAGATTCCTGTGTTTTATGCTCTGCATATTTTTTTCAACTTCACTTAAATCAATGCCCCCTGCCGTAACCTGGGCGGAGTCTATTCCCGAGGGTGCAGACGGTATAAATACACATGACTTTACCGCTCCTGCCAGCGCTTCGATTTCATCGTCCGTGACGGTGAAAATCTCTCTCTCAATCGGAAGTATGTTCAGTTTTTTCAGAAGATACTGTCCTATTTTTTTATTTAAAATACCCGTGAACAGCTCGTCGATCTTCAGCACTCCGAGCTGTTTTCTCTTTCTCATGAGAAGACGTTCTATTTCATCGGCAGAATAATCGGGCATAAAATCGACATTTACGGAAATACTGTCATACCTTACTCCGTCTATTTTTTTTACGGCAAAATATTCATTGACCGCCCTCGACAACTGGAATATACAGATTCCTGAAATATTCTTCTCATTCAGCTGCAGCTCCCCCTGTTCGGTGTGCAGAATTTTTCCGTCTGCAGCAAGCGACACGACAGCAGGAACACGGACGCCCTTCAGAAGCGGAAGATATCTGTCGTCACACGGAACGGGCGCAAGGCTCGGAAAGACAGGCATACACTTAAGCCCCAGCTCTTCGGCGAATTTATATGAAGCACCATTGCTTCCGAGGCTCGGCTGAACCTTTCCCCCGGCAGCCAGAATAACCTTTTCGGATTTAAAAGATTTCTTTTTCGAAAAAAGCTTATATCCGTTTTCGGAATGCACTATTGAGCTTATTTCCGTTTCACAGAAAATATCCACACCGAAGCTTTTCAGATTCATCAGCAGTATATCCAGAACCGCCGAAGCCTGTCCCGAATAGGGATAAACTCTTCCGAACGAATCAGGCTTGCAGATCATGCCTATCGAGTTCCAGAAGGAGATAACTTTGTCGGGGCTGTATTTTGAAAGAATGCTTCCAATGAAAGCTTCCGAGGATTTGTTGTAGAACTCCGCCGACATATTCATGTTTGTCATATTGCACTTTCCGTTGCCTGTGGCGAGAAGCTTTTTTCCGACCTTGAATTCTTTTTCAATAACAGCTATTTTTGCGTCAGTTTTTCCGAAAAGTTTTTTTGCACAGCAAACGGCGGCAACAAGTCCTGCTGCGCCGCCGCCCACTATAATAATATCATATTTCAAAACACCGTCGTTCATAAAACCACTACCGCCTTAAAACAGGGATACAAGGAAAGGAATTCCGTAAGAAATAAAGCACATGATTATTGTTGCAAGAATCAGACCGCCGAAGATAGCGATACTTGCATCTTTTTTCTTGAAGTGGAAAAGAGCCGCAACGAGAGCTCCCGTCCATGCGCCGGTTCCCGGAAGAGGAATTCCGACGAAAAGAAAAAGTCCCCACTTTTTGTGCTCCATAATTTTTGCTGCGCCCTTTTCGGCTTTTTCCTCAAGCTTGTTGATCATTTTAACGAGCTTTGTATTTTTCAGAAGCTCAAATATTTTTTCGATAAAAAACAATATAAAAGGAATCGGCAGGATATTTCCTACAATACAGATCGGAATCGCCTTCCACATATCCATTCCGAGAAGCGAAGCGGCAATCAGCCCACCTCTGAGTTCAAGAATCGGAAAAAGCGAAATAATAAAAACAATAAGCTCACTCGGAATACCTCCGAGTGCGTTTACGATACTTTCAACCAGACTATTCAAAATAAAGCCCCCCAATAAATAAAAAGCATGAATTTTTAAAACGTACCTATTAATTATATATTAACTTGACTCTATTGACAATACTTATTTTTGGATTTATCATTATTTTGTAAGAAAGTTCATATACGAATAAAAACATCGAAAGGAATATGTTTAAAATGAAAAAACGTATATTGCTGATAATCACGGTAACAATAACTGCCGTAATTTTTTTACATTCGTCGATGTCTGCCGCAGAATCGACGGTCGAAAGCGACGCAGCATTCGGGGTCGTAGACAGCCTGACGGGCTTTCTGAATCTTCCGAATTTCCTCAACGGAATAACTATCAGAAAGCTTGCGCATTTCGTCGAATTTGCCGTTTTCGGATTTTTTCTTTCCGCAACGGTTCACGCATATTGGGGCGGTTTTAAAAATCAGATTTTCAAAGTGCTGTTTTTACTATTGTCTGTTCCCGTGACGGATGAGTTCATTCAGTATTTTTCCGAAGGACGGAGCGCAGAGGTTAGGGACGTAATTCTTGATTTCAGCGGAGGATCGACAGGGTTTTTGTGTCTGTGGATTTTGAGTATTATTGTGTTACATATTAAAAAGGAAAAGAAAATCGAAGCTTAAAATTCATATTCTAAATGAGTAATTTTTAAAGTTTAACAAAAAAGTTTGAAAGAGGACCTGTTAAGTTTTTGCCAAGCTTTTTTCAAAAAGCTTGCAGGTCGAGGGCAGCGCCCTCGTGGGTTTTTAAGTTGCGCCGGCGAAGCCAAGTGCCCTTGGGGTACAAAGCCCTTAACATTTCATTACTCCTAAAAATGCCGCAGTGCGGCATTTTTTTTAAACTTTTGTACATATTAACTATCGTTTAATCGCTTTGCTTATTTATAATATATATTGAAAAGCCCAAAATATAATTCTCCTTTTAAAATTTAAAAAATAGAAAAAATTACATTAAATAAAAATATACGAAATACACAAACTATTATTGCGGCGGTAAGAAAGAAAACCAAGCCGCCGAAAATGATAGATCCAAAGGACGGATGAAAACCTGATGCCCTTTCGGATATATCATATAGGAATGTATCCGGAAGGGTCAGATATTGGCTTTATTAAAAAATACAGTAATATTGATTCTTTTTCGGGTGCGTTCAAATTAGAAAATCAGTCGACTGCGGAGTTATCCGATCTGATGCCTTTGAGGCAGGCTGCTTTGACAATAATGTATTTTTATACACGCTGAGTGGTCTGTTGGACGGTTTTCGGATAATTTCGCAAGTCCGGTTAAAAATTTTGAAAAGGAGAAAAATATTATGTCATCCAAGAATAACAACAAGCTCAACGTACCTGAAGCAAGAGAGGCTATGGACAGATTCAAGATGGAGTGCGCCAATGAAGTAGGCGTTAACCTCAAGGAAGGTTACAACGGCGACATCACTGCAAGACAGGCAGGTTCTGTCGGCGGTCAGATGGTTAAGAAAATGATCGAGAGCTACGAGCAGTCAATGAAGTAATTAATACTAAATTTCAATAAAAC
>CAMHNT010000162.1 GCA_946186535.1 uncultured Clostridia bacterium | reverse complement strand
AGGAGATCATCAGACGTTACTATGCGGCTTTGCAGAAGAATAAGCAGACCGGTACAGCCTCGGAGGAGGTCAAGAAGATTGAGATGCTTCTTAACCGTCTGGGAATTTCAAAAGACGACAGAAAGGTTGCAAAGGTTGTCAATGATTTTGCGGAAAAATATGATGATCCTGTCGCAGGTATCGAGCTTAACGACGGAAGGATCGTCACAGGAAAAACGACCGAGCTTCTCGGCGCTGTATGTTCAATGATGCTCAACGCGCTTAAGGAATTGGCAGGAATCGATGACAGTGTGCTTCTTCTTTCGAAAGAGGTAATAGAAGCTATTCAGAAGCTAAAAATAAAGGTTATGAAAAATCAGAACCCGAGAATGCATGTTGACGAGGTTCTTGTCGCTTTGGCCGTAAGTGCGGAGACTGATGAAAATGCTAAAAAAGCTTTGGAGCAGGTTTCACGTTTGAAGGGAACGCAGGTTCATTCCGCAGTTATTCTTTCACAGGAGGATATGGATATTTTCCGGAGACTGGGAGTTGACCTGACTTGTGAACCGGAATATGAATCGGATAAGCTTTATCATAAATAATTAAAAAAAGATATATCTCAGAATTTAAAATTGAGATATATCTTTTTTTATATAAAAATAAAATGTTAATACTGTGAAAAATAAAATAATAATCAAATAAAAATGATTAACCTAATTTTTTGGTTAAGTTTTCAACATTCTTTCCGTAAAATGTTGAAAAGTAAAAAAACTCAATTAAAAGGTATATTATACAAAATAAGAAGTTAAATTTTATGACTTTTAAACATTTTACAGTCTATTGTTAAGGTTAGATGATATCAAGGATTAAAATGTAACAGAAATAGAAAAATTGCAGTTGTTTTTGTTAAAATTGATAAATTTAAATTTATATCACTATTAGTATTGTAATTTTTATCAAAATATTCTAAAATATATTAGTAGAGATTTTTAAAGAGTCAGCTAAAAGTTTTTGTATTATAATGATTAAATAGTATGCGGGGAAATGAGCATGGGGAAAAATTATTATCAGCCTACTAATAACTATGAACGGAATTTTTTGATGGTGAAAAAATTCGGAGGAAAATTTTCCGTCTTAATATTACCTGTTTTGTTTTTTGCTTCAATAGCCTGCTCATGTTATTTGGCGATGTTTGACGGACAAATGCTTGAAATTACGATTCTGAAAGTAGTAACTTCAAAACTTAATTTAGAGCTTGACTTCGGATGCTATGAAAAAATAATATCGTTTGTTGGAATTCTTATATCGGCGTTTTGTGTTTTTTGTCTGTTTTACATATTCTTTAAAAGTAAAAACTCTGATTTTTATTCTTCTCCCGATTTTGGATATTCGCTTCTCCATAAGTTTTCTGTTGCCGAGATGCTTATTTCTGTAGTCGGATTTATCTCGATGATAGTGATAACAGCAACGTTTATGTTCGGGAGTCCGGAGAGGTTTGAAGCGGTGGGAAAGAGTTTCAATATGACTGTTGATGATCTGAAGGCATACAAGCTTACTATAGTGATATTACTGTTTGTTGCCGATATAATATTGTTCCTTATGATATGGTATGCACAGTCACAGACTGATTTCATAAAATCAATAAGGTCAAGTCTTGTTGAAAGTGTGCCTAAAAATAAGGGGGCACATACATACGGAGTATTTTCAATGGCAATCGCAATTATGCTCATTGCTTCAGCTGTTTTTTTAACATTTATGTATTATTGCTATAAAGATGCCTTTTCCGGATTCGGAATAAGTATTGATGAGACGTATGTATATGTAAGTCTCGCACGTTCGTACATTAAAGGTCTGATTACTTTTTTCCTGGCTGTAGACGCTTTTTCATATTCGGCGATGGTCGATGAATCGAATTCGATCGGTGGTTTAATGTTCAATGACTACAGAGTTTTGGGTGAAGCAGAAGACCCGAACATGGCACGATAACAAAAAAAATTATTATTAACATAAAATCTGTCCGTACATCAGAAATGCACGGACAGATTTTTTCTTTGAAAAAAATATTATTTATGTTTAATTCTCTTGTCTGAGAACACGGAAAGTCTTGTTCCTGAAGTCTGGAAGATCTGAACAAGAAGAATCAGTATGATAACCGCAATGAGCATTACAAGATATTTGTAGCGGTAGTATCCGTAGTTAATGGCTATTTTTCCAAGTCCGCCGCCGCCGATTATACCGCTCATTGCAGTATAGCCGAGTATGGTCGTAATCGCTATCGTAAAGTTTGATATTAGGCTTGGAATGCTTTCGGGGATCAGAACCTTTACTATGATTTGAAACGGAGAAGCTCCCATGCTCTGTGCGGCTTCAATGATGTTTGGATTTACTTCTCTAATGCTGCTTTCAACAAGTCTTGCGACAAAGGGAAATGCGGCAATTACGAGAGGAACAATCGATGCGGTAGTTCCGACTGTTGTTCCGATGATTGCGCGAGTCAGAGGGAATACAAGTATCATGAGAATGAGAAAGGGGATTGAACGAAGAATATTGATGATGAAATTGAGAATGTGAAGTACAGGTTTCGGGATACGCAGGATTCCTTTGTTGTCTCCGATCGCAATAAGTATTCCAAGCGGAAGCCCTATTATAACTGCAAAGAGTGTTGAAAGTATTGTAACATAAAATGTTTCCCATAAAGCAAAGGGGATCTCCGTTTTCAGTATTTCAATAGACTCCTGGATTTTTTCGGGGGAGAATGCATTATTCATTATTTTTTACCTCCTCTGCAATTATGCTGTCATAGTTCTTTAAATATTCAATGGCTCGGGTGATAGTTTTCTCATCAGGGAAGCTAAGAAGCATATATCCGTAGGCTTTTTCACCTATACTCTTTGTTGAAGCGGCAAGGATGTTCGCTTTTATGTTTTCTTCAATTGCCATATTCGCAATGATAGGAACATTGGAAGCGATAGCTGCGTTGAATATGACCCTGAGTCTGTGTTCTTTCGCATTCTCTGTAATTTCTGTTTCGCCTTCGGGGAAAACAAGGTGCTTTGCGGCAGTGGATTTCGGATTGGAAAAGACTTCGCTGACTGCTCCGTTTTCAACAACTTCACCCTTGTCGAGAATTGCAACGTTATTGCAGACCTCTTCGATAACGCTCATCTGGTGAGTAATTATGATTACCGTAATTCCGAGCTTTTTGTTTATGTCCTTGACGAGCTCGAGAATGGAGCGAGTTGTTTTAGGGTCGAGCGCACTCGTTGCTTCGTCGCACAAAAGTACCTTCGGATTTGTCGCAAGCGCTCTTGCTATTGCAATTCTCTGCTGCTGTCCGCCTGAAAGCTGAGCAGGATAGCAGTCGGCTTTGTCCGGAAGGCCTACTGTTTCAAGAAGCTCTAAAGCTCTTTTTCTGGCTTCATTTTTCTTAACTCCGGCAAGTTCCAAAGGAAAGCATATATTTTTCAGACAGGTACGCTGCATTAAAAGATTAAAGCTCTGGAATATCATTGTGACGTTTCTGCGCACCTTGCGAAGCTCCTTTTCGGAAAGATCTCCTATATCAACACCGTCAATGAGAACCTGACCCTCGTCGGGTCTTTCAAGCATATTGATACATCTCACGAACGTGCTTTTTCCTGCGCCGCTCATTCCTATTATTCCGTAAATATCACCGTCGTTAATTGTGAGATTCACGTCTTTTAAAGCATGAACGGTATTTCCGCCGACAGAAAAAGTCTTTGAAAGATTTTTTATTTCAATCATAATAAACTCCTGATTCGTTCCAATGAATTGCACCGAGCAGGCCTGCCCGGTGCATGGTGAGAAATTATTAATTAAGTGCGTCGAGTGTTGTCTGCTTACCACCGTAAAGACCGAGCGGCTCAACGTGGATAGTTGCAACTGACACAACATGGGTGCCGTTTTCACTGTTGAAATCGTCAAGATAAGGTGTGTGCTGGAAATAGTTTGCGTCAATCTCGCCGCTGTCAACAACATTGTTAGGCTGAACATAATCTGTGTATTCCTTAATGTCGAGTGTGATATTCTTCTCGGCGAGGATATCTTTTGCAACCGAAAGAATTTCAGCGTGCGGAGTAGGGGAAGCGGCAATTGTAATCGTTTCACCGCTGAGAGCTTCGTAATCAATCGAAGAATCATAGCCGTCTGTCGGATTCTCAACTACGCTGATAACAGCGCCGTCATAATTTTCATTAATATAGTCAACTACCTGCTGACTTTCGAGAGCAGCTTTGAGAGCTTTGATCTTGTCAGTATCTTCATTTCCTTCCTTTACAGCAAGAATGTTGCCGTAAGCGGAAGCAGAGCCCTCGATTCCGAGAGAATCCTTGACAGGATTGAGGTCAGCGCCGATTGCATAGTTGGAATTGATGACAGCATAGTCAACGTCAACAAGTACGTTAGGAAGCTGAGCTGCTTCGACCTCGCTGAATTCGATGTTGTGAGGATTCTCTTCAATATCCTTGATAGTAGCGGTAATTCCTGCGTCAGGATTTACCTTGATGTAGCCAAGCTCATCGAGAAGAAGAAGAGCACGTGCTTCGTTTGTTGTGTCATTAGGAATGGCAATCTTTACAGTCTCACCGGAAGTCTCCTGAGGTTGCTCCGCAGATTCTTCCTCTTCGGATGCAGCGGAAGAATCCTGAGATGTTGCGTTTTCTGAAGCCGAGCTTGATGCTGAGGAAGATGAATTACATCCTGCCAGAGCAAAAACAGAAGTTGCCACGAGAGCGGAAGCAAGCAGGTATGAGAATAGCTTTTTGGTAAATGTCTTTTTCATAATGATCTCCTTTAAGTAAAAAATAAAATGCAGGTCAGCAAATCAGCGCCAACACATTCGCTTATTAAAAATGTTAGAGGTTGTGATGAATCGGGTTGTGTTCATTGTATCTCCTCCTTGGGATCACAGACGAATAAATTGCTGAGGAGCGTCGGTGATCAAGATGTTGAATAAAGTTTAACTCTTAATTCCTATTTTGTCAATAGGTTTTTTAGGTTTTTGATTTAACTTTATCACTTTCATATAATAAATTAATATTATTAAGATAT
>CAMHNT010000161.1 GCA_946186535.1 uncultured Clostridia bacterium | reverse complement strand
CTGTTATTGTAATTTCGCTTTTCCTTATTTTGGGAGTTCCGTTCATGAATACGGATTACTTCAGGTCTCTGATTAGCGATGAAGACGTTGACTCGGTTTCGAGCGCCTCGGTCGTTATAGATCAGCCTTCGGGAAATTATGTTGTCCTCATTAATCTCGAAAAGCATACCGACGAGGAGAATCTCGGGTTGTGGCATGACTTTTTTGAGGGGGAGGACGTTTCTTTTATATTTGAGGATATAGTGTGTACGGTTGCAGGCAATGACGTTAATGGTACGACTATGGCTCAGAGCTTCCGGTCACGGCTTCCGGAAAATCAGATGAAAATAAAATCCGAGGACGCAACACTCATGCTTTCAAAAGCCGAGTACAATAAGTTTGACGTTATAATTATGTCCGAGGAAATAGCGGAGATGTTCAGCGCTGAAACTCTTTTTGACAATGAAAATGTTGATGTTATCAGGGTCAGCGGTGAAACTATAGTAAACGATATTGAGATTTAATTAATTCGTTGTACTATAAAAACTCAGTAAAAATACATAGGAGAAAGAATATGAGGAAACAGAACGCTGTTTTAAGCATGGTTATACTTGCTTTATTTTTGTTTCATGCCATAGTTGGCGCATTTCAGCTTACGGGACTTATTCCCGGCGGCATGAGAATAATGAAAATAGCGGCATGGGTTCTTGCTGTTCTGATTGCCGTTCATTTTGTTATCGGGTCTAAGCTTACCGCCGATACGCTGAAGGCTCAGAAGAAAGCCGGGACTGCATATTTAAAAGAAAACAGACTGTTCTGGACAAGACGTGTCAGCGGCTTTGCGATTATGATTTTCATTGTGTTTCATATTCTGATTTTCCTCGGTTCGAATGACGGCGCTTACAGACTGAATCTCTTTGAGGGGGCGCAGCTGATTTCTCAGATACTTCTTGTTATATCCGCTGCGGTTCATGTCGTTACGAATATAAAACCGCTTATGATAGCTTTAGGTGCGAAAAGCTACAGAGTGTTTCTGACGGACGTGCTTTTTGTTCTGTCGGTTCTGTTGCTGTTTATGGGATTTGCGTTTGTTGTCTATTATTTGCGCTGGAATGTTTTTTGAGGATTTTAATATGAACAGAATTAATATTGTAGGTGCAGGACTTTCCGGTCTTTCGGCAGCAATAACGCTTGCTGAGAACGGCGTACCGTGTAATCTTATATCGCTTCAGCAGTCCGAGCGTGCTCAGTCGGTGCTTGCCGAGGGCGGAATCAACGGAGCTCTCAACACTATGGGCGAGAACGACAATACGGAAAATCATTTCAACGATACGATAAAGGGCGGAGTTTTTCTTGCCGACCCGAATGCCGTGGACGGGCTGACGAAGGGTGCGCCGGGGATAATCCGCCGGCTTGAGGGAATCGGGGTTCCGTTCAATATGAAGGACGGCGAGATCGTTCTGAGAAATTTCGGCGGTCAGAAGAAAAAACGCACTGCCTACGCAAGAAGCAGTACGGGAAAAATAATCATGTCAGCCGTTATCGACGAAGCGAGAAAGCACGAACATTCGGGCATGATAAAAAGATATCCTCACCATGAATTCATAAGACTGCTGATTAAAAACGGCAGCTGCACGGGAGTTCGTATAAGGGACAGCTACAGCGGAAAATTTGCTGATTTCAAGGGGATTGTCATTCTTGCGAGCGGCGGTCTGAACGGAGTTTTTCCGGGCATGACGACGGGAACGACGCAGAACAGCGGTGACGTTACGGCGACTGTTTTTTCTCAGGGAGTAATTCTCGGAAATCTCGAAATGCTTCAGTATCACCCGACTACCGTAGGTATTTCCGGAAAACGCTGTCTTGTTACGGAAGCCGCACGGGGCGAGGGCGGCAGGCTCTATATCGAGCGAGGCGGTGAGAAGTGGTATTTCATGGAGGAAAAATATCCCGAGCTTAAGAATCTTATGCCGCGTGACGTTGTTGCGAGGGAGATGTTTTTTGTCAGAAGAGACGGGGAATGCGGAGATCAGGTCTATCTTGATATGACGGGGCTTCCGGAGGATACATGGAAAAACAAGCTTTCCGACCTTCGTGAGGAGATCATTCACTACCTTTCGATTGACCCGAAAACAGCCCCTGTTCCCGTAAAAGAGGGGATACATTATTTTATGGGCGGTATCGATACGGATATAAATCACCGCACGAATATTGAAAATTTGTATGCGGCAGGGGAGTGTGCCTGTCAGTATCACGGAGCAAACCGCCTCGGCGGTAACTCAATGCTCGGCGCACTTTACGGCGGCAGAACTGCGGCGAACGCAATAATAGACGGTATAAAAAATAAAACCGGCTTTTCCGATGAAGAGCCGGAGTTTTTGGATATTTCCGACGAGCCGTTTGCGAAAGAAGCTTCGTCTGTGTTGATTGAAAAAATCAGTGAAATTCTTCTCGGCGGACTCGGAATCGTCAGAAACGAAAACGATCTGAAAAATTCGCTGGAGAAGCTTTCGGAGCTTGAAAAAAAGCCGCGCAACGAAAGAGAAAAAAACAGGATAGCTTTAGCTTTCGCAATGCTTCTTTCGGCTCTGGAGCGAAAGGAAAGCAGAGGAGCGCACTATCGTGAGGACTTTCCCGAGAAGGACGAAAGCTTCAGAAAAAGCGGTCTTGCCGTTTTTGATGACGGCAAAATCAGGATAGAATACAGAGAGATTCCCGAAAGGAGATCAGAGTGATATGAAAATAAGACTTGATATTCTCCGCAGGGAAAGCGGTGAGACGGAGCCATATCTTCAGAGTATCATGTTTGAAACGGAGGACGAAAACGCAACGGTTGCAACCGCTCTGTCGGAAATAAACAAAAGCGAGGGTATCAGGGATTTAAACGGCAAAAGGGTAAAGCCGATACGTTGGGAGTGCAGCTGTCTTCAGAAGAAATGCGGCGCATGTGCCATGGTAATAAACTCACATCCTCAGCTTGCATGCAATGCACGGCTTAAGGACTGCGAAAAGAACGGCTGCATTAAAATCGAGCCGCTCAGAAAATTTCCTGTCGTTCAGGACCTTGTCGTTGACAGAAGCGTAATGTTTGAAAATCTCAGATTGATGAACGTCTGGTTCAACGAACAGACGAAAGCGGACGAAGGCTCGGCGGAGATTTCTTATGAAGCGTCACGCTGTCTTCAGTGCGGCTGCTGTCTTGAGGTTTGTCCGAATTTTTATGCCGGTTCGGAGTTCTTCGGAACGTCGGCGATGGTTCCGATAACAAGAATTATTTCCGAGCTTCCCGAAGCACAGAAGAAGGAAATTCTGAAAGCCTATCGTGAGCACGGCTACAGCGGCTGCGGAAAATCCCTTGCATGCAGAAACGTCTGTCCTGCAGGGATTGATATCGACAGGCTTCTGGTGAACTCGAATGCGGCGGCTGTCTGGAGGAGAAAAATCGGTGGCAGAAACAAAAAGAAGTAGGTTCTTTCCGAATGGCAGAGCGGTCGTACTGTCGGTTTTCTCGCTGGTTTTGTGTCTGATTATCGGTTTTGAAGCGGCTGCTATAAAGTATTTTTATGAGCCTGTTTATCACTATGACGTCAGAAGGGATATGAGCGTTTACTTTTCAAACGCCGATGAGGTGATAGCGGCAGTGAGAAGATGTCTGAAGCGTCACGACTGGAAGATAGGCATAACGTTTAGTTCCCACAGTGACAATATGGACGATATATCCGATATTGTCAGGGAGGTTATGGAATATGCCGTTTCGGAAACCGACGACCCGACGGAGGGGGATTATATCCGCTATCAGTACGGCGGCTATGACCTGAACTACAGTCACGAGTGCAGCGGCGATACATACTCATATGATATCGAAATCATTCCGAACTACTACACGACGCCCGAACAGGAAGAAAAGGTGACGGAAAAAATAAACGATATTCTCAAGTCCTTCAGCTTCAATTCAAAAACGACCGACTACGAAAAGTTCACTGCGATATACAATTATGTTTTCGCTACGGTTGAATATGACAGAGTTCACAAGAACAACGGGTATAATCATCTGAAAACCACGGCATATTCGGCATTGTTCTATAAAAGAGCGGTGTGTCAGGGGTATGCGGTCCTCATGTACCGTATGCTGAGGGAGTCGGGGATTGATTCAAGGGTTATCACCGGAACGGCTCAGTATGAGGACGGCGAGGAATATCACGCATGGAATATCGTAAAGCTCGGCGGAGTTTACTACAATTTCGATATCACATGGGATAAGCAGTCGGAGGAGAGCGATTATTTTCTGAAATGTGACAGCGGCTTTGAAGCGCATGTCAGGGACGAAATGTTTTCGACGGTGGAGTTTTATGAAAGGTATCCTATGGCGGATAGGGATTTTTTCGGATAATAATTAAGGCGAAGCCCTTAACATCTCGTTATTCCTTAAAAATTGACTGTCAGTTAAATGATATGCTTTTTATATTTATTTGTTTTTTATGAGTAGATAAAACGGGGTTCGGGAGCTATGCTCCCGATAGGTGCAGGGCGAAGCCCTGCACCTAAAAAGCCCCCTCCGGCAGGGAGGGGGTCTGGGGGTGGGTTAGTTTGATGATAGAGTAATTAATGGCAGAAAGGTTAAGTTTGAATTTAGATTGTTTCTATTTAAAAATACAAATAATATTAGCGGAAATGCATTTGTTAATGTATTTCCGCTATTTTTTCTTCAGTTCGGGAAGCTCGTCATACATCTCGTTCAGAAGATTTGCCAAAAACTCTTTGTTCTCGAGTTCTTCAACCAACAGCATATCCTTTGCACCGTCATACGGTTTTTCCATGCGTGCTTCTGGCATAAGCCTGACAGCGGATTTAACCGGTTTTAAAAGAAATCTGTTGTCGTAGATTCCGCCTATGATTTTTCTGCGGTAATACAGGATATATTCACCCATCATCTTTCTGTAGGTAATATCCTCCGATGCAGATAGCTGTTCTAAAACGTAGTCTAAATATTCCTTGCTTGAAGCCATTTTAATCACCTCATTTTACCGAAAATTTTTTATAATATAATCGGAAGTCCCTTCGTATACCCGAATTTTCAATCGGCATATCATAA
>CAMHNT010000160.1 GCA_946186535.1 uncultured Clostridia bacterium | reverse complement strand
TTTCGTATAAAACCAAGTTCGGGTGGGGGCGAACCTGCTGACAGTGGTTCGCCCCATAGAATTTCTTACGGTTTTAATTTTAATGGCACAATATGTTAATTAAATAAAGATTTATATTGAATATTGACATATTCCAACGCTGTGTGGGAGGGTGTTTTCACCCTCCCGTAAAGCGTTTTATAGGAAAGAGAAATTTGATATACAAGGGTTCGGGAGCGCAGCTCCCGATGGGAGTGGGCGAAGCCCACGACCAAAAAGCCCCCTCCGGCAGGGATAAGTGACGCCCCAAGAATGCAAGCCGCAGGCGCAGCATGATTGGAAGGCGGAACTTATGCAGTAGCTGGGGGTTGGGGGTGGGTTAGTTTGATGAAAATATGACTAACATTAGAAAGACAAAGTTTGAATTTGGATTATGTCAGCTTTTGTGAGAAAGAGGAAAAATATTAAAATTTATAGAGAGCTTTGATTAAGGGGCGCTCTCTGCCAGAGCGCCCCCTCTCCCAAAACAGTCCACCGGACTGTTTTGGGATTCACCCCTTGCAGAGGGCTGAACGCTAAGGTGTTTCGCCGTCTGCGGACGGCGACCAAAGACGCTGTCTTTGGAATCTGCAAGCCTTTGAAAAGGCTTGAGCGAAACTTTTTCCGGCTTCGCTTCGCCGAAAGTTTTTGAAAATCAAAAAAAATAATCAAGTGAGGTTAAAACTATGCAGCTGTGGAAAGGCAGATTTCAAAAAGCATTAAGTAAAACTACCAACGATTTTAACTCCTCAATTTCATTCGACAGCCGAATGTATAAAGAGGATATAGAAGGAAGTATCGCACATTCCGCCATGCTCGGAAAGTGCGGAATTATTTCCGAAGAGGACGCTCAGGCTATCGGTGAGGGCCTGAAAGGTATACTCGCCGATATCGAAAGCGGAAAACTTACTATCGCCCCCGAGGCAGAGGATATCCATACTTTCATCGAGGGCGAGCTCACCGCCCGTCTCGGCGATACGGGAAAAAGACTCCATACGGCAAGAAGCCGCAACGACCAGGTTGCCGTTGACATAAAGCTCTATCTTAAAAAGCAGGTCGATGAGGTAACGGAGCTTGTGAAGGGACTTGTGAATGTTATATGCGACAAGGCTTCCGAACATGCCGAAACGGTTATGCCTGGCTATACTCATCTTCAAAGAGCTCAGCCGATAACCTTCGGCCATCATCTCCTGGCTTATGCGGAAATGCTTCTGCGTGACCTCGACAGACTGAGCGACTGCAAGGAGAGAATGGACGTTATGCCGCTCGGAAGCGGCGCGCTGGCTTGTACGACTTATCCTATCGACAGAAGTATAACCGCAAATCTCCTCGGCTTTGAGGGAATTACGTACAACAGCCTTGACGGTGTTTCCGACAGGGATTACTGCATTGAGCTTGCGGCTGCTTTGTCTATTATCATGGTTCATCTTTCGAGATTCTCCGAGGAGATTATCATGTGGTGCAGCTGGGAGTTCAAGTTCGTTGAGCTTGACGACGCATTCTCGACAGGCTCGAGTATCATGCCGCAGAAGAAAAACCCCGATATCGCAGAGCTTGTGAGAGGAAAGTCCGGAAGAGTGTTCGGCGACCTTACAACGCTTCTTACGGTTATGAAGGGCATTGCGCTTGCATACAACAAGGATATGCAGGAGGACAAGGAGGCTATTTTCGACGCTATAGATACGGTGAAAATGTGTCTGACGGCATTCACTCCGATGCTCGATACAATGAAGGTTCTTCCTCAAAACATGAGAAAAGCTGCGGCAGGCGGATTCATAAACGCAACCGACTGCGCAGATTATCTTGTTAAAAAGGGCTTGCCTTTCAGAGACGCTTACAAGGCGACAGGCGAGCTTGTTGCAAAGTGTATCGAAATGGATCTCACGCTCGAAACACTTCCGATCGAGGAGTATAAGAAAATCTGCGATATTTTCGACGAGGGAGTTTATGAGGCTATCGGTCTTGAAAAATGTGTTTATGAGCGTTCGCCGTTGGGCGGTCCGAGCCCCGATAACGTCAGACAGAATGTCGAGCGTGTGAGAACAATTATTTCTACAGTGTATTAATTACTATTTATATATTAGCGAAACTTATTAAAGTTTTTGCCCAGCTTTTTTCAAAAAGCTGGCGGTTTCCAAAGGCAGAGCCTTTGGTCGCCGTCCGCAGACGGCGAAACTCCCTTAGCGTTCAGCCCAGCTAAAGCATAAGTTCCGCTTGCCAATCAGTCTGCGCCTTACGGCTTGACTGATTGGAGCGTCACTTATCTGCAAGGGGTGAATTCAAAAACAGTCCGGGGGACTGTTTTTGAAGAGGGGACGCTCTGGCAGAGAGCGTCCCTTAATCGCTATAGATATGTTAAATTTGCTTATATAGATTGAATGGAAAAAACAAAGGAGAAGTATGAAATGACAATAAAAGTTGGAATTGTCGGAGCGACAGGCTATGCAGGCGCAGAGCTTGTGAGACTTATCAACGGTCACCCGAATGCCGAAGTCGCAGCCGTAAGCTCCGTGTCCTTTGAGGGCAAAAAATTAAGCGAGGTTTACCCGGCATATCTGGGCATTAACGACATGGTCTGCGAAAATGCGGATTCGGTTGTCGAGAAGAGTGACGTTATCTTTGCTGCTCTTCCGCACGGTCTTTCACAGGAGCTTGGCGCAAAGTGCATTGAGAGCGGCAAGGCATTTATAGACTTGGGCGCCGATTTCCGTCTCGAGAGCGAGGACGAGTACCACGAGTGGTACGGCGGCGAGTTTCTTGACAAGGACCTTCACAAGCAGGCTGTCTACGGCTTGCCCGAGTTTTTCAGAGATAAGATAAAAACAACGAAGCTCATCGCAAACCCCGGCTGCTACACGACTTGCGTTCCGCTTGCGCTTGCTCCGGCTGTCGTAAACGGTCTTATCGAAATGACAGGCATCATCGCCGACTGCAAGAGCGGCGTTACAGGCGCAGGACGAGGACTTTCGCAGGGTACCCATTACCCCGACCTCAACGAGGGCTTCCACCCCTACAAGGTTGCAAGCCACCGCCACACCCCCGAAATCGAGCAGACTCTATGCAAGCTCAGCGGTAAGGACAATGTAAAAATAACGTTCGTTCCGCACCTTCTTCCCGTGAACAGAGGCATTCTCGCTACCTGTTACGCACGTCTGAAGGACGGTGTGACAAAGGAGCAGATCAGAGCCGCTTACGAGGAATATTATAAGGACGAGCCGTTCGTTCGCTTGCTTGCTGACGGACAGGTTGCCGATATTCATAATATAAAGTATTCCAATTACTGCGACGTATCCGTGTTCGTTGATACAAGAACAGGTACATTCGTAGCCGCTTCCGCTATCGACAACATGGTCAAAGGCGCGGCAGGTCAGGCTATTCAGAATATGAACATTATTTTCGGTCTGGAAGAAACGACAGGACTTCTCATCACTCCTCCTGCTTTCTAAAACTATAAATGAGCAAATTGATTAAGCTTTATTGGAAATGCACAGAAAGTTTTATAAAAATGCCGTATTGCGGCATTTTTAAGGAGTAACTTGATGTTAAGGGCGTTGCCCTTAAGAGCCCACCAGAGGCTCTGCCTCTGGACTCCGCAGGCGCCCCGAAGGAAGTGCCCTTGGGGTACTTTTTGAAAAAAGCTGGGCAAAAACTTTAACAGTCCTCTTTCAAACTTTTTTGTGTAGCTTTAAAATTTGCTTATCTATAGTAAAAAACAACCCCGATAAAGGAATGATAAAAATGAAATTTATTGAAAACGGTTCGGTGACGTCGCCGGTCGGCTTCAAGGGCGCCGGCATCTGTGGAAGCGTCAAGCCGAGCAATACAACCAAAAGGGATATTGCGCTCATCTCAAGCGACGTCCTCTGCAATACGGCAGCGGTCTTTACGAAGAATCTCGTAAAAAGCTCCGCAATTACCGTAACTCAGAACAACATAGAAAACGGAAAGGCACAGGCAGTCATCGTAAATTCCGGCAACGCAAACACCTGCAATGCCGACGGAATCGAGAAAGCCGAGAGAATGTGCGAGCTTGCTGCCGAAGCTCTTGGTATAGACAAAAACGACGTTATCGTAGCTTCAACCGGCGTTATCGGTCAGCCGCTTCCGATCGAGCCTTTTGAAAAGAGCGTGCCCGAGCTTTCGAAAATCATGAGCGAAAACGGCGGCACTGACGTTGCCGAGGCAATAATGACCACAGACACGGTGAAAAAGGAATCCGCAGTTTCGGTTGAAATCGGCGGAAAGACGGTTACGATCGGAGCGGTCGCAAAGGGCAGCGGCATGATACATATCAACATGGGAACGATGCTAAGCTTCGTCACAACCGACGCAGCGGTTTCATCGGAGATTCTCAAAGCCGCTCTCGTCGAAGCAGTCGAACAGAGCTACAACATGGTCAGCGTTGACGGCGACACATCAACTAACGATACTCTTGCAATTCTCGCTAACGGACTTGCCGGAAACGAAGAGATCACCGAGAAGAACAACGACTACAGAATCTTCACCGACGCGCTCACCGAGCTGTGTAAAGCAATGGCGAAAAAGCTTGCAGGCGACGGCGAGGGCGCAACAAAGCTTCTCGTGTGCAGCGTAAGCGGCGCAAAGACGGTCGTTGACGCAAAGGGCGTTGCAAAGGCTGTTATATGCAGCAGTCTTGTGAAAGCGGCGATGTTCGGTTCGGACGCAAACTGGGGACGTGTCCTCTGTGCAATCGGTTACTCGGGCTGTGACGTTGACGTAACGCTCGTCGATGTTTCCTTTAAGTCAAAGTCGGGAACTGTCGATGTCTGCAAAAACGGCGCAGGAATCGAGTTCAGCGAGGAAATCGCAAAAGAGGTTCTCAGCGAAAATGAGATTGTCATCGAAGTCAACCTCAACGACGGCGACAGCACAGCCGAAGCCTACGGCTGTGACCTGACCTACGATTACGTGAAGATTAACGGAGATTACAGAACCTAAGCGGAATGATACTAAAAAGACTATAAGATACGACGGTAAAGTTTCGCTCAAGCCTTCTTGAAAGGCTTGCGGGTCGAGGGCAGAGCCCTCGTGGGATTTTAAGGGCGAAGCCCTTAACG
>CAMHNT010000159.1 GCA_946186535.1 uncultured Clostridia bacterium | reverse complement strand
TAATAGTAGGATTATTTTATATTTAATAAGTATTAGTTGACTATAATAAAATATTAAAAATAAAAATTAAAGCTGAGATTTTGTGCATATTGGTCAATCAAATATGATTATTTAGTGAAAAGTTTTTTAGCTATATTATTGACAATTTCTGGGGAAAAATATATAATAAAATAAGTTAATGACCATTTGATTAAAGAAATGAAGTAGGGAATCATTTCTTTAATTCATCATGCGTGGTTTTCGGTTAACCGTAGAGCCGAATGGGAAATGTCGTATTTTATGGTGAATAAATAGGGAGGTCTTTCATATGGCAGAGAATATTTTGTCAGTAAAAACAGACAATTTGATTGAGAAGGCATGGAATTTGCTTACTGACGATGGTGACAATCTTGATGAAATTCTTGAAATTTATAATGAACTTTGCAGATGTGTTAAGGAAATCGGAAATTGTGATTCTGAAAGTGAATACACTCAGTTGGAGACACGAGTGAACACCTGTGAAAAAGCAATTCTGAAATTTGCCTGATATAAAAGTTAAACGCTGTATCCTCAATGGGTGCAGCGTTTTTATTAACTGTAAATGATTTACTTTTAGAAATACACAAAAAGTCTGAAAGAGGACTGTTAAAGTTTTGGTCAAGCTTTTTCAAAAGCTTGCAGGTCAAGGGCAGCGCCCTTGTGGGATTTTAAGGGCAAAGCCCTTATACTAAATTTCAATAAAACACTTTAAATCTTTTCGGTCTAATTTCTGCAATACTGCGTCATCGCTGCAAGACAAACGACAGCCTGCCTGCGAGCTCTTCCTTGTCTTGCAAAAATTATCCTCGAAAATCTTTTAAAGGTTTTAATTGAAAATTAGTATTAACGCAGATAGTGTAAAAAAGTATAAAACAAAAATTGGTGCAAAAAGAGCCTCCCCAAACCGGTTGACCGATAGGGGAGGCTTTATTTATTAATATCTACTCAGTATATTAAGATTGATTACTTAACCTTCCAGAGTTCTGTAGCATACTGGAGAATTGTTCTGTCAGAGCTGAACTTGCCTGCATTAGCAACGTTCAGGAGGCACTTCTTGCCAAATGCTTCTCTGTCTGCATAGTCAGCGTTAACCTTGATCTTAGCTTCAACATAAGACGGGAGGTCAAGGAGAATGAAGTAATGATCAGGATCATGCCAGGAAGCACCGTTGACGAGGGAGTGATGAAGCTCTGCGAAGCTTCCCTCACCGTTACCGTACTTGCCGCCGTCACTGAATGTACCGTCGATGAGTGTATCGATAACCTTCTTGATCTCAGGATTGCTGTTGTAGATTGACTTGGAGCTGTATGTCTTCTGTGCCTTAAGCTCGTCGATCTTCTCAACTCTTGCACCGAAGATGTACTCGTTCTCTTCGCCAGCTTCCTGAGCAATTTCAACGTTAGCGCCGTCGTATGTACCGAGTGTAACTGCACCGTTGAGCATGAACTTCATGTTACCTGTACCGGATGCCTCTGTACCTGCTGTGGAAATCTGCTCGGAGATATCAGCAGCTGTAACGATCTTTTCAGCGTAAGAAACGTTGTAGTTCTGTACAAATACAACCTTGATCTTATCGTTAACGTCAGGATCGTTGTTTACGAGCTTAGCGATCTCGTTGATGTACTTGATGATAGCCTTAGCTCTTGCATATCCCGGAGCTGCCTTAGCGCCGAAGATGAATGCTGTCGGCTGCCAGTTCGGGAGCTCGCCGTTCTTGAGCTTGAAGTAAATGTCAACGATGGAGAATGCGTTGAGGAGCTGTCTCTTGTACTCGTGGAGACGCTTAACCTGAATATCAAAGATGAAGCTTGGGTCAAGCTTGATGCCCTCGTTCTTCTCAATGAAGTCAGCGAGCTGCTTTTTCTTCTCAAGCTTAATGTCGTTGAACTCCTTGATTGTAGCTGTGTCGATCTTGCTCTCAAGCTTCTTGAGCTCGGAAAGATCTCTGAGATAAGCGTTGCTGCCGATTGCCTCTGTGAGGAGCTCTGAAAGCTCAGGGTTGCAGAGACCGAGCCAACGACGCTGTGTGATACCGTTAGTCTTGTTCTGGAAACGCTCAGGATAGATCTTGTACCAGTCGTTGAGAACGTCGTTCTTAAGAATTTCTGTGTGGATCCAAGCAACACCGTTTGTATAGCTTGAAGCATAAACAGCGAGTCTTGCCATGTGAACAACGCCGCCGTCGATGATCTTCATGTTGCTGATATCTGTCTTGCCGGAAAGATCCTTGATGAGCTTGTCAGCGATTTTCTCGATGATCGTATAAACATCAGGAATTACGGACTTCATAAGGTCGATATTCCACTTCTCGAGAGCCTCTGCCATTACTGTATGGTTTGTGTAAGCGAAAGTCTTCTGTGCGATATCGAAAGCCTGATCGAAAGAAAGACCGTCGTTGATGAGCAAACGGATAAGCTCGGGGATAGATACTACAGGGTGTGTATCGTTGAGCTGAATTGCAGCATGATCGGAGAACTTGCTGTAATCATTGCCGTACTTTTTCTTATATCTCTTAATAATGTCCTGCAAAGAAGCGGAGCAGAAGAAATACTGCTGCTTGAGTCTGAGAACCTTACCCTCGTGTCTGTTGTCATTCGGGTAGAGAACCTTTGTGATGTCCTCAGCGTCGTTCTTAGCTTTTACGGAACCTGCATAGTCAAAGTTGTTGAACTTGAGGAAGTCGAAGTTTTCGATAGCCTCAGCCTCCCAAAGACGGAGTGTGTTGATGTTCTCTGTGCCGTAGCCGATAACTGCCATGTCATAAGGAACAGCCTTTACTGTCTGATCAGCAAACTTAACTTCAACTGTGTCCTCATTTCTGCGGATACACCACGGATCACCGAAACGCTGCCAGTCGTCTGCTGTTTCAACCTGGAAACCGTCAACGATGCTCTGCTTGAAGAGACCGTACTTGTAGCGGATTCCATAACCGTCGAGCGGAACGTCCTGAGTAGCAGCCGAATCAAGGAAGCAAGCTGCGAGACGGCCGAGACCGCCGTTACCGAGAGCTGCGTCGTCGATATCCTCAAATACGTTGATGTCGATTCCCTTCTTTGAAAGGAGAGCCTTGACGTCATCGAGAATGCCGAGGCAGAAGAGGTTGTTGTACATCATACGACCCATGAGGAACTCAGCGGAGAAATAGTAAGCACGTCTGCTGTCAGCGTGTACATTCTTAGCCTTTGTCCAACGGTCTGCAACCTCGCCCATGATAGCTTTTCCGAGAACCTCGTGAAGCTCAGGTACGGTCAATTCCTCGATTGTCTTACAGTAGTCAGTCTTTGCTGCGAGTTCGAGTTTCTCCAAGATTGAGTCTTTTTCCAAATTCTTTTTCATTGTCTCTTTTTCCTCCAACCTTCTGTAGGTTTTTGTTAAATCTTTTATCTTCTTTGCAAGACCGCCGGAAGCGTAATTCTTCTTGATTCTCCACTCCCAGTTTCCGCCGAGTGTTGATGGAGTGTTCATTCTCGCCTCGCTTCCGAGTCCAAGATAGTCCTGCATTTGAATGATACAGTAATCGCTCACGCTCTCGTAAGCAGTACGGATAATACCCCAGTTGAACGGCTCGTCCTTCGGCATTTTGCAGTATTCCCTTGCGAAATCAACGCTCTGCTTGGGAGCCGTTTTCATCCAGCCGATAAGGGTATCATTGTCGTGAGTTCCCGAATATACAACGCTGTTGGGTGTATATGTATGCGGTAAGTAATCGTTTTCTTCGTCGGAATCGAACGCAAATTCAAGAACCTTCATTCCCGGATAACCCGAATCCTTGAGAAGCTGAATAACTCCCGGAGTCATTGTTCCGAGGTCCTCGGCGATGATCGGAAGATCGCCGAGCTCCTTTTTCATAAGCTCAAAGAATTCTATACCGGGGCCGTCCTTCCATGAGCCGTTAATTGCATTTTCGGCAGGGAAGGGGATGGCATAGTAGTCGTTGAAGGCTCTGAAATGGTCGATTCTTGTGATGTCAAAGAGTTCGCTTGCAGCTTTTATGCGTGCAAACCACCACTTGTAGCCCGTTTCCTTGAGGTATTCCCAATTGTAGAGAGGGTTGCCCCAAAGCTGACCGGTAGCAGAGAAATAATCCGGAGGACAGCCGGCAACACAGACAGGCTGTCTGTCTTCAGTGAGCCAGAAAACTTCCGGGTTAGCCCATGTATCGGCACTGTCCATAGCAACATAGATCGGCATGTCGCCGATGATCTGAATGCCCAGACCGTTTACATAAGATCTGAAAGCCTCCCACTGCTCGTAGAATTTGTACTGAACGAATTTCCAGAAAGCAATTTCTTTGCTGAGCTTTTTCTTATAGGCCTTGACAGCGGAATCCGCTCTCAGACGGATTTCCTCATCTTCCCATTCGGTCCAGGATTTATTTTCGAATGAGCCTTTGACTGCCATGTAGAGCGAGTAGTTGTCAAGCCAGGATTTGTTTTTTGCTTTACTGCACCAGCTTTTGAATTTTTTCTGCTCTTCTTCTCTTGCGGGATCCTTCTTTTTGAAGTTCTTGAAGGCAATTCTCAGCACGTTAAATCTGTTGTTGTAGATTTTTTCGTAATCGACTTTTTCGTCGTTGCTGCCCCAGTCAAGCGTTTTGTAGTCTGAAGGCTTCAGAAGCCCCTCTTTACAGAGCGTATCGAGGTCAATCATATAGGGATTGCCTGCAAAGGTAGAGAAGGACTGATACGGCGAATCTCCGTAACTGGTAGGTCCTACCGGTAAAATCTGCCAATACTTCTGACCTGCGCCCTTCAAAAAGTCTGCGAAGTCATAAGCTTCTTTACCAATGGTACCGATACCGTAGCGAGTAGGCAGAGAGGTGATAGGCATTAAAATGCCCGCAGCTCTGGACATCAAATTCACAACCTTTCGTAATCTGTGTGTCGGTGATGATATCAGACTTGATTCCGGCACACGGAGAAATTAATTTACATTTTTGATATGTTAATGTTAAATGTTTGACATGTAAAAAAATCTGAATAAATAACAGAATAAAATCTATGTCTACACACATTTTATTTTAACATACATTTTTGTTATAAGCAAGAGTAAAAATTAAATTAAGTAAAAAAATAATACAAAAAGAAGGAATTTGATGTTATAAAATTATAGATTTTTATATCTTTATTATGTA
>CAMHNT010000158.1 GCA_946186535.1 uncultured Clostridia bacterium | reverse complement strand
AGCCCTTAACTAAATATTACTCTTAACAATGCCGCAATGCGGCATTGTTATAAAACTTTTTGTATATTATTTTTGCTGTCTTCGAATAGATTTGTTCATTAAATAGTTGTGTATCAACTTCAAAAAATGTGTTTGGATATTTAAAACTGGAGTGATTTATTATGATTAATATTTGGCACGATATCAGTGATAAAAGAATTTCCCCCGAGGATTTCGTTGCGGTTATCGAAATTTCAAAGGGAAGTAAGCTTAAATATGAGCTTGACAAGGAAACGGGCATGCTCATTCTTGACAGGATCCTCTATACCTCGACTCACTATCCTGCTAACTACGGCTTCATTCCGAGAACTTATGCCGACGACAAGGATCCTCTCGACGTTCTCGTGCTGTGCTCCGAACAGATCGAGCCGCTGACTCTTGTCCGCTGCTATCCGATCGGCGTTATCAAAATGATTGACAACGGCAGAAACGATGAGAAGATCATTGCGATCCCCTTCAACGATCCTACATATAATAACTACACCGATATCTCACAGCTCCCTAATCATATTTTTGACGAGATGTGTCATTTCTTCACCGTCTACAAGTCGCTCGAACATAAGGAAACGGCTGTCGACGAGGTTCAGAACAGGGAGAGAGCAATCGAAATTATCAGCTCGACGATAGATTCCTATAAGAAAGGGTTCTGCGGTGAAAGATAATGGAAGCTTCTGAAACAAAAAGATGCAGGAATATGAGAAGAGTTCTGATGGCTCTGTTTGTAGTATGCGGCTATATGCTTTCAACGACGTTTGCAGGAGCGTATCTGACGGTTGGCGGAGAAAAGCAGTTCGTAAAAATGACGGCTCTGAATTTTGCTTTCGGATCTATGGGCTCCGATACTCCGGTTCTGAGAAATATGCCGCTCGGAATTCTGTATTGTATAATTCCTTTCGTGGGTTTTTTCTTCATGTTCTTTGACAAGAAAAGCAATCTCAAAAATATGGTCGGAATAGTCTGCGGAGCGGTCGGCTGTCTTTCGATTGCGTTCCCTCTTGCGGCGAACAGCAGCGAGCTTTATCTCGGAATAGGCGCGCTCGTGAGCATTGTTTGTTATATGATAATAACCATGCTGTCGGGAATTTCCGTTTTCATGAATCTTGAAGACAGACGAGAACAGAACGCCGAGCCGAAGAGACTCGGAAGACATCAGTATTGATCCCTACGCAGACAAAAAGCATAGAAAAATTTTGAATTTGTAGCATTTTTGATATTGACAAAGAATTGCCGATAGGGTATAATTGTATGCGGTATTTCAAGTCGATTTGGAGTTTGCGTAGTTTATTGAGGTGCGTTTATGCTGTTGGAATTGAAAAAAGTGTTCTTGGTTGAGAACGAAATTCTTAAAGCCGAGTATGAATTGGATCTGCATGATATGGATTTTAACGGTACTAAGCCACTGAAAACACCGATAAAGGTGTCGGCAAATGCGGTTAACCGTGCCGGGGTCGTTAATCTGGCGGTTTCGACCGAGTTCGGTTATTCTGCGCCCTGTGACAGATGCGGCGAGGAAACCATAACCTCATTCTGTTACGGCTTTAATCATACGCTCGTTCAGTCGCTTGCGGGTGAAAACGAGGGCGACTATATTGAAACTCCCGACTATCAGCTTGATTTGGATGAGCTTGTCACAACGGATATTTTGCTTGAACTTCCCCTGAAGCATTTGTGCAGTGAGAACTGCAAGGGCTTGTGTCCGAAATGCGGAAAGAACCTGAATGCGGGTGAATGCGGATGTGACCGGAGGAATATTGACCCTCGTCTGGAGGCTCTCAGAGATTTATTATAATTAATTTTTAAAGATAGAATGCCTGTAAGGTATTCAGACATTATAAGGAGGCTTTTTAAAATGGCAGTACCAAAGAGAAAAGTATCAAGTGCAAGACAGAACAAGAGAAGAAGCAACGTATGGAAGCTCAAGGCTCCGGCACTTTCAATCTGCCCTAACTGCGGCGAATACAAGGCTCCGCACAGAGTTTGCGGCAACTGCGGCGTTTACAACGGCAGAGAAGTTATTAAGGTAGAAGATTAATTTCTTTGTTTAAGGGAGGAGAAGTTTCCTCCCTTCTTTTTTTCCGTTTGCCGATCTTGGTTTCGGCTTCACGGACAGCGAATGTGAAGATATAAGTTTTTTGTAAATATATGACAGGGTAACAGGTGCCCTATTAAAAACCTGAATTTGAGTTAAGGAGTGATCAGTATGTCAAAACCTGTTGTTGCTATTGTCGGACGACCAAATGTCGGTAAATCGACCTTGTTTAATAAGCTTATCGGTCAAAGGCTTTCTATAGTTGACGATACGCCGGGTGTTACACGCGACAGAATTTACGGTGAGTGCGAATGGAAAAACAGAACGTTTACAATAATCGATACAGGCGGTATTGAGCCGAAAACGGATGATATAATTCTTTCTCAGATGAGAAGGCAGGCGGAGCTCGCCATTGAGGCGGCGGACGTTACGATACTTGTCGTTGACGTCAAAACCGGCATGGTAGCGACCGATTCGGAGGTTGCTTCCATGCTTCTGAAAAGCGGACGACCGGTTGTGCTTTGCGTTAACAAGTGTGACTCCCTCGGTGAGCCGTCGCCCGATTTTTATGAATTCTATAACCTCGGCCTCGGCGACCCGATTCAGGTTTCTTCAGTTCACGGTCACGGCACGGGCGACCTGCTTGACGCGGTGTTTGAATATTTTCCGCCCGAGACTGATGAGGAGGAGGAAAGCGACGTGATTTCGGTTGCCGTCATAGGCAAGCCGAACGCCGGAAAATCTTCGCTCATCAATAAAATTGCCGGTGCCGACAGATGTATCGTTTCGGATATTGCCGGAACAACGAGAGATACTATTGATACGCTCATCGAGAATCAGCACGGTAAGTTTAATTTTACCGATACCGCAGGTATCCGAAGAAAGAGCCGTGTCGAAGACAATATCGAGAGATACAGTATCCTGCGTGCGAAAATGGCTATAGAACGAAGCGACGTCTGTGTCATTATGATCGATGCGACGGAAGGCTTTACGGAGCAGGATTCAAAGGTCGCAGGTCTTGCTCACGAGGCAGGCAAGGGCTGCATTATTGCCGTCAATAAGTGGGACGCTATCGAGAAAGACGGAAAGACAATGGATCAGTTCAGAAAGAAGCTGGAGGTTGACTTCTCGTTTATGTCCTATGCACCTTTTATATTTATTTCGGCGAAGACAGGTCAGAGAATAGACAAGCTCTTTGAAATGATAAAGATTGTTGCAAACTCAAATGCTATGAGAATCAAGACAGGCGTTCTCAACGATATCCTCGCCGAAGCGGTGGCTCGTGTTCAGCCCCCTACGGACAAGGGCAGACGTCTTAAAATTTTCTATATGACTCAGGCGTCGACAAAGCCGCCTACGTTCGTTTGTTTTGTCAACAGCGCTGAGCTGTTCCATTTTTCCTACAAACGTTATCTCGAAAACAGAATCAGAGACAGCTTCGGGCTTGAGGGAACGCCTATTCATTTTGTTGTTCGTGAGCGCGGCGAAAACGGCAATGGGAAGAAGTAAGAATATATTAAAATATTAATTGAGCGAGAGGTTGAATAATGTTAAGTTTATTTACTGACGTTTCAAATATTGTGAAGCTCTTTGCGGTGATGGCGGTTGCATATTTGCTTGGAAGCATTGATATTGCGATTGTTGTTACAAAGATTTTTACAGGCAAGGACATCAGAACCATGGGAAGCGGAAATGCAGGTTTCACGAATGTTATGCGCTCGGTCGGCGCTGCTGCCGGAGTTATAACATTTATAGGTGATTTTTTGAAATGCGTTGTTTCCGTTCTTATCGGTGGGTTTGTTATGAAAACGCTGAATACCGATGTTTTTTCACAGAGAGAGCTGTGGGGCTACGGTGAGTATATAGGAGGAATGTGCTGTTTCCTCGGTCACATATTCCCGGTTTATTTCAAGTTCAAGGGCGGAAAGGGCGTTGTCACTCTTGCGGCGCTGACTGCGGTGATAAACCCGATAGTGTTTGTGATTTGCTTTGCGGTTTTTGCGGGAGTATTCCTGTGCACGAAGATTATTTCCATAAGTTCGATTATCGGTTCGATAACGGTGATTGCGGTCACATTTCTGGTTACCTATTTCTTTAATTATAAATACCAGAACGTTGTTTCCTTTGATTATGTTCTGGCGGTTACGGCGATTCAGTTTGTGATCAGCGGCACGGTTATCATCAAGCACAGAGCCAATATTCAGAGACTTCTCAGAGGAGAAGAAAAGAAGCTTGTTCTCAAGAAGAAGGAACAGGAAAAATAATGAAAAACAGCGTATCCGGTTTCTAAAATTCGGATACGCTGTTTTTATATAAGAAAAATTAAAGCCGAGAGGATATATGTGATGTAAGCGTTTTTGTTTGAAGCAAGATATTCGGCGCCGATAAGCAAAGCTATTAAAGTATAGCAAAGTGCGGCGGCAGGATTCGATTCGGTCGCAAAGTGAATCAGACCCCATGTCAAAGAGAGTATTATTCCGCCCCAGGGAACGTTTTTGATTTTTATTTTCTGGGTCTTGAGGATCCTTTCGCAGGCTTCCTGCATGAAAATTATCATAATCAGAATGAGACCGGTTTCAAAAAGATAGTATATATATTGAAAAATAAACTGGAACCAGCCGGAGCTCCGAAAGTCAAGAAGAGGCTTCCAGCCGCCGAAAACGAGATGTTTGAGAATGGTTCCGTCAGCGATGAAAAGAACCGAAGCCCTGAGCCCCTTCACGGTGGGACGCCTTTTTTTCTTCATGAAATTGAAGCCGTAAACCCTTGCTGAAATATAAAACAGAACAAGTCCCAGAAGTCCCCAGAGAACGCACATAAATATCCAGTGAGTAATACTTTCTGTTATGGAGAATCCGTAGTAGCCTTTGTCAAATATAAACTGCTCAACCAGGATGACCGGGTATTCTGACAGTATTCCGAGAAGACAGACAGTGCCGAGAACCAAAAAGGTCAGCGTGCGCCGCTTTCTGTTTTTAGCCATTTTTTAACCTCCCTGTTGGAAATTTTGTTATCGGATGATTTGTTCTCTTTTTATTTTAACTTAAGGCAACACCGCACAAAGACCGCCTGACGGTACCCCAAGGGCATTTGCAGCA
>CAMHNT010000157.1 GCA_946186535.1 uncultured Clostridia bacterium | reverse complement strand
GTTGTACACCGAAACAATAAATCTGTCATCATCGGAAGCAGAATTTTGAATCGTCTGTTTCAACTGCTTTATGCTATAGAAATCTGTCGGGATAACTCATCTGTAACCTCAATTTTCTCTTTTTATTTCCTCCAATTATTTATCCCCAGACAATACCTGCTGTTTGTCCGTCGTCTTTTCTTACTTTAATATCAAGAAGGCTCTGAACCATAATGATATTCTGTTCGAGGTCTTCTCTGTTTTCTCCCTGAATCAGGATAGGTCCTTTTCTCGCGCCCTTATATGTCATTTTTTCAGTTCTCTGGCCGATTTTAATATCATCAATATAAGCGCGTCTTACAAACGGCAGCGCCTTCAATTCGTCCGCGCCGGTAATACTTTCTACAATGCCGTCAGGCAGATAAAAACAAATATATGCAGACGCCCTGTCCTGCCTCTCGGCGAACACAGCATCAACATCCACATCGTGTCCGAGAGCCTTATTTAACAGAACTTCGTTAATATCTATTCCGGAACACATCGGGATAAGATCAGACGAGATATAAACCCCGCCGCCTCTCAGCGCGCTTTCAACTACCCTTATTTCACCGCTTTCGAGGTTGATAAGGTACTCAGAATGTACTATTGCAAAGGACGGATCAGAATAAGCGGCAAGCTTGGTTTCGTACTCAACCACCTTATCCAGCAGCTTCTTATCTACTGTTGACGGAAAAACTGTCTGACTCGGTATTAGCAGATCAGGCAGATCAAAGTATTTTCTGTCGGCAAAAGCAAGCAGATAATACTTTCCGTTATTAATGAAACCCTCACAGACAATTTCATGTCCGAAAAAGTATTCCTCCACAATAGCACTATGTGTAGGAGATTTGCTGAGTGCAAATTCAAGAGCCGGTTTCAGTTCATCCATCGTATCTATTCTCTGAACACCGATACTTGACTGTGAATCCGCCGGCTTGACAATCCACGGCAACGGACAGTCAAATAAAGAAAAATCAAAATCTGAGGAATCAACAGCAATATGCTTGGGAACCGGTACTCCCGCCTTTTCGCAATTATCCCGGAACTCGTTTTTATTGCAATATGACATTACTGTAGAAAACCTGTTTCCGGGCAAACAAAGCTTCTCGGCTACATAAGCGACAGTCGGATTCATCAGGTCATTCTGATCGGATGTTACCGCAGTAATACCTCTTTTTTTTGCTTCTTCAACTATCCCATCTCTGTCATAGATATCCTTAAAGATGACATCATCAGCCATTTCAATACACGGATATTTTCCCGGAACAGTTGCAACCGTTACATGAATTCCTTTTGCCCTGGCTTTTTTCAGCAGCGGTACCTGTCCAATACTTGCCCCGATAAGCAATAGTTTATCCTGTAGCATATCTATCTCCTCATTCAAATTATCATCTGTTTTCATACATTTTCTCGTAGTAATTCCGGTACTCACCCGATACGATTTCTTCCCACCAATCACGGTTTTCAAGATACCATCTGATTGTCTTTTTGATACCATCTGCAAATTGTGTTTCCGGCAGCCAGCCGAGCTCGTTGTGAATCTTTGTGGGATCGATGGCATAACGCATATCATGACCCTTGCGGTCTTTAACGTATGTGATCAGGCTCTCGGGTTTACCAAGCTCCTTACAGATCAGCTTCACAATGTCGATATTCTTCATTTCATTGTGACCGCCGACATTATAAACTTCACCGACCCTGCCCTTATGAATAATAAGGTCAATCGCACGACAATGATCCTCAACATAAAGCCAGTCACGTACATTAATTCCTTCACCATAAACCGGAAGCGGTTTATCTGCAAGCGCATTTGCAATCATAAGCGGAATAAGCTTTTCCGGAAAATGATACGGCCCGTAGTTGTTTGAACATCTTGAAATTGTAACCGGAAGGCCATAAGTTCTGTGATATGCAAGAACCAACAAATCAGCCCCGGCCTTTGAACTGCTGTATGGACTGCTTGTATGGATAGGTGTTTCTTCGGTGAAAAACAGGTCAGGTCTGTCAAGCGGAAGATCGCCGTAAACTTCATCGGTCGAAACCTGATGATAACGAGTAATGCCGTACTTCCTGCATGCATCCATCAGTACTTCTGTCCCGATGATATTTGTACGGAGAAATATTTCCGGATTTTCAATAGAGCGGTCAACGTGACTTTCGGCAGCAAAGTTGATTACGATATCCGGCTTTTCCTCTTCAAACAGGTTTTCAACTGATTCTCTGTCGCAGATGTCAGCTTTGACAAATCTAAAATTCGGGTTGTCCATAACAGACTTAAGAGTAGAAAGATTGCCTGCATAGGTCAGCTTATCGAGGCATATAACCCTGTCCTGCGGATGTTCTTTTAAATAATAATGAATAAAGTTGCCCCCAATGAATCCGGCGCCGCCTGTTACAATAACAACCATTATTTTTTTCCTCCTGCCAGTGATAATAAATATTGACCATAATCAGTCATTTTCAATTCATTCCCAAGCTCGAATAACTGCTCGGTTGAGATAAAGCCTCTTCTCCATGCAATCTCTTCAATACAGGAGAGGTAAAATCCCTGTCTTTCCTGAACAGTTTCAACAAACTCAGCCGCTTTCAGCATACCTTTAGGTGTTCCTGTATCAAGCCACGCAAAACCGCGCTTCAATAACTCAACTTTCAGTTTTCCCATTTCTCTGTAAGTATTATTTACCGCGGTAATCTCAATTTCTCCTCTTGCTGACGGTTTTACATTTTTTGCTATTTCAACTACCTGATTATCATAAAAATACAATCCCGGAACAGCATAGTCCGATTTAGGCTCAGCTGGTTTTTCCTCAATGGAGATAACATTCATATTCTCATCAAATTCAACAACGCCGAATTCAGTCGGATTCTTGACAGGATATCCAAATATCGTAGCTCCTGAATTATTGTCGATTACTTTTCTTAAAACCGTAGTCATATCGGATCCGTAAAAAACGTTATCTCCAAGTATCAGGCATACAGAATCTGTCCCTATGAAATCCTCTCCGATTATGAATGCATCAGCAAGACCTCTCGGTGTTTCCTGAACCCTATACTCAAAATGCATACCTAATTTATTTCCGTCACCAAGAAGCTGTTTATATAACGGAGTATCATCAGGTGTAGAAATGATAAGAATATCCCTGATACCCGCAAGCATAAGCATTGAAAGCGGATAATAAATCATCGGTTTATCGTAAATCGGCAGCAACTGCTTAGATACTACCTTTGTCATAGGATATAATCTGGTACCCTTTCCGCCGGCAAGAATTATCCCCTTCATACTGATACTCCTCTCACTTTCTTATAATATAACAGCCTGCTCTGTTAGAGCTGTCTGTTGTGTGTCCTATATTTTCCGGATAAAATGCCACAAGCTTTATGATTTTATCCGCTTTTTTCAGGGCTTCCATTTCTATGACATCATCTTCCGTAAACATAAACCTTGATTCGACCTTGATCGGTTCACGAACCGGTGTCAAATCGGGTTCAATTCCGCATGCGACCTGAATCACGCAGCGCACAAAGTCAATTCCGGTAGAATAATATACCAAGTCACTTCCGATACAATCTCCGCCCATTCTGCTGCCGATTTCTATGATTTTGATATTTCCGTCTTTGTCAATCTTTATTTCCGAATGAGAGGCGCTATTTTTAACGCCAAGTGAATCAAGTGCGTGTGTAACCGTATCAACCACTTTTTGGAACATCTCCCGCTCTAACGGTGCAGGCTCCATATGTCCGGTTTCAATAAAGTGCGGAGCACCTGTTGTATATTTCAGCGTAACCGCAAGAATATGATGAACTCCGTTATAGCTGATGCCCTCTACACTGTACTCCTGACCTTCCGCATATTCCTCAACAAGCGCTTTCTTTTCAAATCCTTCGGAAATGGCAGTTCTGACAGCTTCTTCAAGTCCTTCACTGCTTTCCAGCTTATTGATTCCCCTGCTGCCGCTGCGGTCTGTCGGCTTTACAATTATTGGATATGTAAGCTTAATTGCGGACAGATCGGTGTTTTCATCTACAATAACACTATACGGACTGGGATCTCCGTTTTCTTCAAACGCCTTGCGCATTAAGTGCTTGTTGGTACTTTTGAGAGTGCAATCCATGCTGTTTCCCGGAAGACCTAATTTATCTGCAATATAGTTAACGGCATAATTACCAAAATCTGTTGCAATACTGCAAATACCGCAGATACCAATTTCACGGCACTTTTCTGTTATAGCATCAACTTCTTTTACGCTGATAGGATAAAAACGGTCAGCGGCTTTTTCACCAACATCATTTGCAGCCCACGCAAACACGTGAGTTGTATATCCCATCTCTTTTGCCTTTTCTATCAACGGAAGCTGTAAATAGCTAGCTCCTATTATTGCTAAATTTTTGTTCATGGTTGCTCTTCGCCTTCTCTTTTGTTCTTATTAACTTGTTTATCGGCTGTTCTAAAAACCGGTAAATAAAGAAACTGATTATCCAGACAATAATTGAAAAAACAATCAAAGTTAAATATGTATGATCCAATGACCGGCCTGTTTCCTTAAAGATCAGCTGAACGGTTGCCATTAATGGATAATGCCAGATATACACTTCAAATGAAACACCGCAAAGGCACTTAAATACCGAACGTATCTTAGAATTGATTTTAACATCCCGGTACAAAAATGACAATATGATTGTTTCCGGAAATATCCCGAAAACAAGTGCAATTCTTTGATACTTCGGAAAAAAGAAGATGCTGCAAAGAGCAATAATTATCACAAGGCTCAAAAACGCTGATACAAACTTTTTGTTCTGTGCTATCTTGACCCTCTGAATGATTGCCTTGTAATTTTCAGATATATCGCAGATAATAACCCCAATAAAGAAAGTTTCGAAGCCTCTGAAGGAATTATCATACAAGAGCGAGAACTTATTCAAAATCACTGCTAAAGCAACAAACAAAGAACATACAAACAAAAAACGGATATGCAGCTTGTTTGTTATGTATTTCAAAAGATAAAAAACAGCATAGCATTGAATAAGAATTGCAATATACCACGTCGGGTTGTTATAACCGATCATTGAAAAGAATGGGTACCCGGAAAACAACAAGAGAAAATTGGCTGTCACCGCTTTGATATTCCACAAGGCTGATAAATCAGATGGAGAATCCATATACAAAAAGGTTTTTACCACAAGAATGAATAAACAGGCAATCGTCACAACCGGTAACAATCGTTTAAGCTTTTTCCAAAAGCATCCTG
>CAMHNT010000156.1 GCA_946186535.1 uncultured Clostridia bacterium | reverse complement strand
CTCAAGTTCCTTTTTCTGGGCGGACAGTGCTATGATCTCATCGTGAAGACGGTCGTATTTTTCCTTAGCAAGTCGGATTCTGTTTTCAAAACGTGACTTCTCTTCTTCATAACCGGCAATGTTATTTATGGCTTCTTCTTTGGTTTCGAATTCAAGCTTTGTTCTGAACTTTTCATAATCATCCACGGATTTCTGCTTCTTTAATTCAAACTCAAAAATATGCTTGCCGAGAGTTTCAGTTTCCGCTCCGATATCTTCAAGCACTTTCGTAAGCTTGTTTATTTCGCTTTCCAAAGAAGCTTTTCTTGACTTTTTAATCAATATGTCAGAAAGTTTACTTTCAGCTTCCGTTAGCCTCTTATTTAAATATTCCTGTCTCCTGATAATAAGGTCACCGGCAGAATCTGCTGAATAGCCGTCACCGAAGCTCTCTCTGCACTTATTGTCAATTATGCTCCTTAATTCCTGTACAGTGTTTCGCTGCTCAGCCGCTTTCCTGCTTATACTTGCTGCTGTTGCAGATCTTTCTTCGGCTCTGTTTCCGGAAACGATTAATTCTTGTTCGCTCGGAAAGGAACTCAGACCTGAAACATTGACAGGAGTATATTCCTCCGAAAACATGAGACTATCCTCAATTCCTGCCTGAATACATCTGGTCTGACAATCTTTGATATATTTTCTGAAACTGTCTTCATAGTTTTTGGCATTTGTTTCACATTTGTTGGCTTCGGCAATTAAAGTTTCTATACGCTTTTGCATTTCAATCCTGGCATTATCAAGCTTATGAATTTTATCTTCGAAACTTTTCTTCCGTGAAATATTGTCTCTGACTGCAGAACGCTCTTCTTTGGCTTTTCCTCCTTTGTCAGAAATATCGGAAAGCTTTCCTTCAATGAGTGAATCGAGCACTTGAAACGAATAGGAATCTCCGAAAATCTCTTTGCCTGTTAAATCTATTCGCTGCTTTCGGTTAGTATAATCGCTCTTTAGAGAGATAACCTTTTCATGCTGCTTCTGCAGGTCTTTGGAGGCATTTTCAAAAGATGTCTTAACTTTTTCAAGTTCCTCCTTGCTTGGAGCTTTTTCGGATTTCCGAGCCGGCGAGGGATGGTGAACGGAACCGCAAACAGGGCAGGGGATGCCGTCTTCCAGTTCTTCGGCGAGAATGCCTGCCTGCTCGTCATAATAAGCGCGTTCCTTCGACTTTGCAAGCAGTTCGAGTTCGTCTGCCTTAATGCATTTTTCACGATATTTTCTTTTAGCATTATTATAGTCTGTTAGCGTTTCTTGAAGGACGTCGACTTCTTTTTTCAGAGCACTGACTTTTTTATGTTCTGCCACAAGGTTATCAATTAAGGAACTTAGTTCTTTTTCTCTGAGCTCGATTCCTTGAAGCGAAGACAGCTCTTCGTTGTACCTGCTTAATATTCTGTCGGTTTCTTCGGATTTCTCTTTGATATTCAGAAGCTCGGATTTCTTCCTTTCTGAATACTCAAAGCTTAGTCTCAAAGCATCACGATGACTTTCAATGGCATTTTTCTGCGATTTTATGAAACTTTGCTGAATATCACGCAACTTTTTGAGAGCAGACTGATATTGAGTGAAATGCCTGTAAATATCATCTGTTTTGTTTTTTTCTTCACGAATTCGGCTGACCTCGTTTTCTTCAATAACCGTATTGGCGTCGATGTCTTTTAGAGAAAAAGCTTCTTCAGAAAATTTCCTAAGCTGTTCAGAGACAATGACCTTCTGATTCTCTTTAGAAGTGAGTTTATCTCTGTTCTCAGAAAGTGAAGATTCCCATAATGTCAAATCATGCCTGCATTTTTCAAGCTCATCATAATCCTTAAGATTCTCTTTTGAAATATGAATTTTTCTTTTTAGTTCTTCAATTTCATCTGCGTGTTGTTCCTCGGCGGCAAGAGATTCCTTGGCTGACTGTTCTTGGCTCTTCTTTTCCTCAGTAATTCTGCAGTTGTCCTCCAATTTTTGTTTAAGCTGTTCTACATCCTTTGCTTTTTGTATCAACAGCTTTTTTTCGCCTATTTCATCTTCGAGCGTTTTGTCTCTGATATATAGTTCTTCCAAAAGCTCCTTATCGTTTGAGACGATATTCTTAGCAATCCTGATTATGTCTTTTGTCAAGCCGCTGCTCTTTGCTGCGGCTAAATCGTTTTTTAAAGCATCGTTTTCATCTGCGGACAGTGCTTCAACATCATTGCGTATTAATTGTACTTTTGTTCTGCAGTCATTTTCAAGAGCTGATTTTCTTTCCAGAAGTTTGTTCTGTATTTTGCTGTACTTTTCTGTTCTGAAAATCTTACTGTAAATCTCTCTTCTTTTGCGAGTATCGGCAGTAAGAACCTCTCTGAAATCGCCCTGAGCAATCATTGCGATCTGTCTGAACTGATCACAGTTTATTCCCATGATTTCTTCTATGCATTTTTTTACTTCCGTATTCCTATGTACAATGCGTTCAATGTTTCCAGAATCGTTCAGAAACCAAAGCGTTGCGTCAGCAGGTTCGGTTGTTGAACCTGCGCCTCTTTCCTTTGGACGCTGATATGAAGGATTTCTGCGTATTCTGTAAAGTTTACCTCCGTATTCGAAATCCATTTCAACGTATGTTTTTACCGAAGGTTCCGCATACTTTGAACGCATCATATTTCCGTCTCTTGTGTTTCCGCTCGCTTCGCCGTAAAGTGCAAATGTTATCGCATCAAAAAGGGTGGTCTTGCCGGCTCCTGTGTCTCCTGTAATAAGATACAGTCCTTTTTTTCCGAGCCGGAACATTTCAACTGTTTCTTCTTTTTTGTAAGGTCCGAATGCGGACATAGTGATTTTAATCGGACGCATTTTCCTCCTCCAGGATTTCTTCAATAAGTTCTTTCATATATTCCCTTTGTTCATCATTCATTCTAGTGCCGTTCTGCTTTTCATAAAAATCATCGAACAGATCAAGTTCGTTCTTGTCTTCGACATCAACAGTTTCAAAGGATTCTTTCTCGCTCATAGTTCTTTTATTGTCATATTCGAGAACCATAACATTTCTGTAAACCCCGCGCAGTTTACTCATTGCATTTTCTATTTCATTTTCATCGGTCAGCACAATTCTGATATAATCATCAGTTTCAAACTTCCTGTCATAAATTTCGTCAAAATTCCCCCTCACGGTTCTCATATCACGTTTCGGAACAAGAGGTACTGTCCTGATAATATTCTCAGTTCCCTTCCGGTTAATCTCTACGACAGTCACGGATTTTTTGTGTTTTTCCTCGGAAAACGAATATTTCAGCGGAGTTCCGCAGTAACGGATTTTTTCGGAAATATTCTGAGAGCCGTGAATATGACCCAGCGCAACGTAGTCAAATGGATCGAAAACACTTTTGTCAACGTTATCCGAACCTCCGACAGACAACTCCTCAGAGCCGGCTTTTTCCGAACCTGTAACAAACTGATGCGCTATGAGAATATTGCGTTTCCTCTGATCGATATTCATATTCTCGATAGCAGTTCTTATTGCGTCTGTATATGTTTCTATTCTTTCTGATTCATCTTCAAAAAACCTTCTCACAACAATAGGTTTTATAAAAGGAAGCATATAAAAATCAACTTCTCCGAATTCGTCTTTTAATGAAAAAGGTTCGATTTTTCCATTATACACAGGGGAGAGATGAATTCCTTTTTTTATCATAATCCGTGACCCGAAAGCAATTCTTTCCGAAGAATCATGGTTTCCGCTTATAATAAAAGTCTCAAACGGTTCCTCTGAAAGCTTAAAAATAAAGTCGTCAAGCTCAGTTACGGCTTCTGCAGACGGAATAGATTTATCATAAACATCACCTGCAATTACAACTGCATCAGGAGCTTCGGCTTTTATTATACGCATAATTTCCACAAGAATATACTTCTGATCTTCAAGCATGGAAAATTCATTAATGCGTTTTCCGATATGCAAGTCGGACAAATGAATGATTTTCATTTTATTCTCCTTTTTGTGAAATTTCGTTACTTAATAAGTATGAATATTATAAAACATAAAAGATAAAAAATCAAGATATATTTATAATGATATGTAAAAAATACAAAAAACAACGCAGTAAAAGCTGAACAATTACTGCGTAAAATACTATATTAATTGTTTTCGTGAGGTTTGATTATAAGTCTGTCATCGTTGCTGTAGATATGAACACTCTGAACAATTCCCATACATATAAGCAAACACATTAAAGACGTACCGCCTGCACTGAAAAAAGGGAGTGTAACACCAACTACCGGAAGAAACCCGAGCACCATGCCTATGTTAACGGAAACCTGTGAAAGGATCAATGCAAAAACTCCTATGCAAAGGTTTTGACCGAATTCGTCACGAGCATTTGCGGACTTGTAAAATATTCTAAGCAGCAAAACAAGAAATAATCCGAGAATAAGACAGCATCCGATGAATCCGAGTTCTTCTCCCGCAACCGTAAAAATAAAATCGTTTTCCTGTTCCGGAACGATTGCATATTCTACTCTCTTGCCGTTAAAAAGTCCTTCTCCGGTGTATCCTCCGGCTGCAATCGAAAGTTTTCCCTGATACTGCTGCCATCCGTAAACAGATTTTGCATTTTCATCCAGGTCAAGAAGAACCATAAAACGATTCCTCTGGTCATCATTCATAATTTTTGTCCAGACGAACGGAGCGCACATCAGAAGCGTAATACAAGAGATGACATAGTATCTGAGCTGAACTCCGGCAGCAAACGTCATAATAATAAAAATCAAAGCAAAAATCAAAGCGGAACCGTCGTCGCCCTGAATATGTATAAGTAAAACAGGAATTGCACCATGAACGGCAAGTAAACAGATGCTTTTAAACGATTTGATACTGTCATTTTTCACCAAACTGCTGATATGAGCCGAAAGTGTGATGATGAAACAGATTTTTACAATCTCGGACGGCTGGAGAGAATAGCCGATGATACTGATCCATGCAGTATCATCGGTGCCTTCAACCCGGATACCGAAAGCAAAAACGATAGCTATAAGCGCCAGACCGATCAAAGCGGCAAGCCACCACGTTTTTTCCAGGTATTTATAATCAAAACAGGAAATGACTGCAACTCCGATCAAACCTATTATAAGTGCTGCGATCTGGGTTTTTAAGTAATTGTATTCTCCTGCTCGCTGCATGCTTTTAATCAGCAGCAGGCTTAATGAGTTGAGCGCTATAATGAGAAGCCACAAAAATTTATCGGTATAGTGAAAATAGTCCGATATTTT
>CAMHNT010000155.1 GCA_946186535.1 uncultured Clostridia bacterium | reverse complement strand
GTACCGGTCTGCTTATTCTTCTGCAAAGCCGCATAGTAACGTCTGATGATCTCCTGCTTTGAAGCTTCGCTCACAGCCTCGTCGTCGGTTATCGCAAAGCCTACCATGTTAACGCCCATATCCGTAGGCGACTTGTACGGTGACTCACCGGAAATCTTTTCAAAGATAGCGTTCAGCACCGGGAAAACCTCAACGTCACGGTTATAATTTACCGTTGTTTCACCATAAGCCTGAAGATGCCATGGGTCTATCATATTAACGTCGTTAAGGTCGGCCGTAGCCGCCTCATAAGCGAGATTTACCGGGTGCATAAGCGGAATGCTCCACACCGGGAATGTCTCATACTTTGCGTATCCGGCTTTAATGCCGCGCTTGTTGTCGTGATAGAGCTGAGAAAGGCAGGTCGCCATTTTGCCGCTTCCCGGCCCCGGTGCAGTTACGACTATAAGCGAACGTGATGTTTCTATATAATCGTTCTTTCCGAAACCCTCTTCGCTAACTATGAACTGAGGGTTTGACGGATAGCCGGCAATCGGATAGTGAAGATAAACCTTTATACCGAGATTTTCAAGCCTTGTCTTGAATTTGTCGGCGGACGGCTGTGAGTTATACTGTGTGATAACAACCGATCCGACATAGAGTCCTATCTCGGTGAGCTTATCGATCAGTCGGAGAATATCCATATCATATGTGATACCGATATCACTTCTCATTTTATTCTGTTCAATAGCCGCCGCATTGATAGCGAAAATAATTTCCGTCTGTTCTTTAAGCTTCAAAAGCATTCTGACCTTGCTGTCAGGCTCAAATCCCGGAAGAACTCTTGAAGCGTGGAAATCATCAAAAAGCTTGCCACCGAACTCCATATAGAGCTTACCGCCGAAGCTGTTGATTCTTTCAAGAATTTTTTCCGATTGAAGCTTGAGGTATTTATCGTTGTCAAATCCTATCCTGTTCATTACTCTCTCTCTCTTTTTCTTAATCTGTCTGTACAATCTATCGAAGCATTAACGCTAAGTGAAAAAGCGTTTTTCACATTGGCTTTAATACATAATTCGACTAAAAATAACATCTTAATTATATCATACTTTGAATATGTAAATCAACGAATTTAACCAAGTGTAAACTAATTGTAATTTAACATTTTTTCCGAAACGCTATTATTACTTTTTCAAGCAACAATTAATCAACTTCAAAATTCCTCTCTCTAAAATGCAAATTATTAACTCTTTTGAAATCCAATCATCTTCTCCAGCGCATAAGCTATTCCGTCATCATCGTTTCTTTTTGTCACAAATCCTGCCACCGCTTTGATTTCATCAACTCCATTCCCCATAGCGACAGAATTTCTATACCCCTTTATCATCTCCATATCGTTCAGATCATCACCAAAAACGGCGGTTTCCTCCCTATCATATCCGAGACTTTTCCTAATATATTCAGTTCCGTTATACTTGCTTGCATTGATACTTCCTACCTGAATAACTTTACCGGAGTCCGTTACATAAAGCTTCGCAAGTTTTCCACATATTTCTGAAATAATGTTGATAACTTGCCCGGGAATATCCTTAAGCACGGTTGAAAATCCTCCGTCAAATATAAGAAGCTTCAGAATTTCCTCATAACCAAAATTTTCTGTGGAAAAGATTTTTTCTTTCTCAACTCCCCAGAGCAAAAGCTCACTGTCCGATAACATATTCTTGAAAGCATGCCTGTTATCTTTGGACTGAAAAGAAATATTAATGTCAGGAAACTGTTTCATAGCCGTCACAATACTGTGGACAACCTCACCGTTTATATAATTATAGCAGACTTCATCTCCGACAATATTTATTGCACCGTTGCAGTAAACACCTCCGTCGAAAAGCGAGGTTATATCCTTATTCCAATTAAGGGATTTTTCAGCAGAAGGCATTCTCGCCGTAGCGAGAAAAAGCTTTATCCCCTTTGCCTTACAGATTTTCATCGCCTTAACCGCAGACTGAGGTATTACCTTTTCACTGTTTAACAATGTTCCGTCCAAATCAAAAAATATAGCCTTTATCATATAACCACTCCCAATATTTTTATAAAACAACGAAATAGTTAAGGGATTTGCCCTTTAAAAGCCACCAGCTTTTTGAAAAAGCTTGGCAAAAACTTTACCGATCCCCTTTTAAACTTTATTGTATAAATTAAAGGACAGCCGCCGATCACAGCAGTCTGCCCTTAATCATATAAAATTATTTAATTACTTCCTTACCGCCCATATAAGGTCTTAGAGCCTTAGGAATTCTTATCGAGCCATCCTCGTTAAGATTATTTTCAAGGAATGCAATAAGCATTCTCGGAGGTGCAACAACGGTATTATTGAGAGTATGTGCGAAATATTTGTTTTTGCCTGCGCTTACTCTGATTTTCAGACGGCGAGCCTGTGCGTCACCGAGGTTTGAACATGAACCGACCTCAAAATATTTCTTCTGACGCGGCGACCATGCTTCAACGTCGATACTCTTTACCTTAAGATCTGCCAAGTCACCCGAGCAGCACTCAAGAGTACGAACAGGAATATCAAGCGAACGGAAAAGATCAACCGTATTCTGCCAGAGCTTATCGAACCAGATTTTGCTCTCCTCAGGCTTGCACACTACAATCATTTCCTGCTTCTCAAACTGATGAATACGATAAACACCACGCTCCTCGATACCGTGCGCGCCCTTTTCCTTTCTGAAACAAGGCGAATAGCTGGTCAATGTCTGAGGAAGCTGATCCTCCGTGATAACCGTATCAATAAACTTACCGATCATTGAATGTTCGCTTGTGCCAATAAGATAGAGATCCTCTCCCTCAATCTTGTACATCATTGCGTCCATTTCTGCGAAGCTCATTACACCTGTCACAACATCGCTTCTGATCATGAACGGCGGTACACAGTAGGTAAAGCCCCTGTCAATCATAAAGTCACGTGCATAGCTGATAACGGCGGAGTGAAGTCTTGCGATATCGCCCATAAGATAGTAGAATCCGTTTCCTGCAACACGTCTTGCGCTGTCGAGGTCAATACCGTTGAGCTTTTCCATGATATCGGTATGATATGGAATCTCAAACTCAGGAACAAAAGGATCGCCGTATTTCTGGATTTCAACGTTCTCGCTGTCGTCCTTTCCGATCGGAACACTCTCGTCAATGATGTTCGGAATGATCATCATGTTCTTCTTTACCTTTTCGCCAAGCTCCGTTTCAAGCTCTTCAAGCCTTGCAAGCTCCTCCGACTTCTCCGTTACGAGCTTCTTCATCTCCTCAGCCTCTTCTTTTTTGCCCTGACCCATCAAAGCACCGATCTGCTTTGAATATTTATTTCTGTCTGCTCTCAGAGCGTCCGCCTTCTGCTGAGTTGCTCTTCTCTCGTTGTCAAGCTCAATAACCTCGTCAACAAGCGGAAGCTTACTGTCCTGAAACTTCTTCTTTATATTTTCCTTTACTATGTCCGGATTTTCCCTCAAAAACTTAATATCAAGCATTTTTATTTCTCCTTTGTTTTATAACAATATCCCTCAAAAAGGATACAATTATTTCTAATTTATCTGTTAAAAATCGTCTCTGAAATGCTTCAGAAGCTCCTTCAGATCCTCTTCACCGTAAAATTCAAGAACCAGCGTACCGCTTGACTTGTTCTTCTGATTCACGACGACCTTTCTTCCAAAGCTTTCGCTGAGCGACAATTCAACCTCACGGTAATACTGAGGACGTCTGTCTATCTTCTCTTTTACAACAACCTCTTCCTCACCGTTTTCCTTTTGCGCATTTATCATCTGTACACGCTTTTCTGTCTCTCTGACGGAAAGATTGTTTTCAACAACCTCCTGAGCGACAACCTCCATAAGCTCGTCGCCATCCAGTCCCAGAATCGCTCTTGCATGTCCCGATGAAATATCACCGTTTGTAAGCATATTCTTAACGCTTTCGGGAAGCTTCATAAGACGAAGTGTATTTGCAACAGACGAACGTGATTTATTGACCGTGTTTGCTATCTGCTCCTGAGTCATGTCATACTCCTTCATAAGAGATTCATAACCCATAGCAAGCTCCAAATCGGACAAATCCTCTCTCTGCAAATTTTCGATCAAAGCAAGCTCCATCGTCTGTGCGTCGGTAAGCTCCCTTATAACAACAGGCACCTCAGTAAGTCCTGCCATTCTCGCCGCTCTGAAACGCCTTTCGCCTGCAACGATCTCATATCCACCGCCGAAAATCGGACGCACAACAAGCGGTTGAAGCACTCCATGCTGTGCAATAGAATCCGACAACTCATTCAGTGCCTCCGGCTCAAACTCCTGACGCGGCTGATTTCTGTTAGGCTCGATTTCGGATATTCTCAGCGTAACGGTGCTGTTCTGATCCTCACTCTCGTTCTGCATAAAAATCTCGCTCAAACCTCTGCCCAAACCGCTCTTTTTAGCTGCCATTTCATACTCCTTTATCTTTTGTCGATTTCCTTTGCAAGATCCATATACGCAACGCTGCCCTTTCCGCCTCTGTCATAGTACATGATCGGCGTACCAAAGCTCGGAGCCTCGCTGAGTCTTACGGCTCTCGGGATAACGGTATTGAACACCTTGCGCGGGAAAAATCTTTTTACCTCTTCAACAACCTGCTGAGTAAGATTAAGCCTTCCGTCATACATTGTAAGAAGCACGCCCTCGATATCGATATGCTCATTATAAGAACGTTTTACCCTTCTTACAGTATTCATAAGCTGAGAAAGTCCTTCCAAGGCATAATACTCACACTGAATGGGCACCAAAATCGTATCGCAAAGACAAAGCGCATTTACGGTAATAAGACCCAGCGACGGAGGACAGTCTATAATAATATAGTCATACTCTTCTCTTAGCTCAATAACCGCACTTTTAAGGATTGACTCTCTGTGCTGTCTGTCGGCAATTTCAAGCTCCGCGGCAGCGAGATCAAGACTTGACGGAAGAATGTTCAGATTCTGAAACTGAGTTTTAACGACAGTATCCTTACCGCTTACTCCCTCTACAAAAATGTCATATGTGCTGTATTTAACGGCTCTCTTATCGACACCGACGCCGCTTGTTGCGTTTCCCTGTGGGTCGATATCAATCAAAAGGACCTTTTTACCCATTTTACCGAGACCTGCAGAAAGGTTTACGGCAGTAGTCGTTTTTCCGACTCCACCCTTCTGATTGGCTATTGCAATAATTTTACTCATTGTAAATATCCTTTCTTTTCTTATATAAAAAATAATACGGAGTCGTAATGTTACTATTCAGTATTCCGTAT
>CAMHNT010000154.1 GCA_946186535.1 uncultured Clostridia bacterium | reverse complement strand
TCAATCAGGTCGCTTACGAGACTGCTCAGGCGAGTCGCTTCGTCAATGATGATCTGAATGTTCTCGGACGTGTTTTCTCCGGGGATATCGCGCATGACTTCGCCGTAGCCCGTGATGAGCGTGAGAGGAGTTCTGAGGTCGTGGGAAACGTTTGCGATGAGGTCTTTCCGCATCTGGTCGACCTGGGAAAGCTCGCTCGTGGCGTAGTTCAGGGTTTCGCTGAGCTGTTCGACCTCTTTGTATCCTTTTCCTTTGAAGACAACGTCATAGTTTCCTTCGGCAAGCTCCTTCGCTGAGTTGTTTATGTTTTCAATCGGTTTTGCTATCAGCTGTGAGAAGATTGTCGAAATGATTATTGAAATCACAAGAAGAGTGAAGGTTATGATCTTCATTTGATATTTCAATGTCTGGACAGTGCTTTCGGTAGGGGAAACTATTGCGTTGAGAAGGAGGAGATATTCGTTTCCGGCTTTGTCGCTGAACATAGTCGCATAGATCATGCTTTCTGTTTTGTTTTTTTCAAAGACCGAATCGATTCCTACTAAGTTATTCTCTTTTTCGTCGGAGTTTTCCGAATCCGTATTTTCAAAATTAAAAGAATTTAACGAAGTGTTTTCGGATATTGTGATAACGGTTCCGTTGTTTTTTGTCGCATCAAGGGAATAGCTTCTCAGTTCCTCCTGACTCAGTGATTCTATGGAGCTGGACGGAACGACGAATGCCGAGTGTATTTCGTTGAAACTGCTGATACCGTCGTATGAAAAAAGTGAGACGCACATATCGTTCTGTCCGCCGATGATATCGATCAGGCTTTTGATTTCGGCGTCGCCGATATTGGTTTCTATGTTCTTTGCACATGTTGTGAGATTTTTTGTTTTTATTGCTTTGTAGAAGCTTCCGAACAATACTGTCTGAAATATCCACATCATGATGAGAATAATCGCCGACAGCCCGAAGAAGCAGATTGAAAGCCATATCATAAGAGAAAATTTTGTTTTTGCTTTTGGCTGCTCCGACTCGTTCGGACTTTCGTTTTTCGGGGGCTGTTTTTTAAAAATACTGTTGATCTGCATACTGATGATCACGCCTCAAAACGGTAGCCTACGCCGCGGAGAGTAACGATACATCGGCTGTATTCGCCAAGGCTCTTTCTGAGAAGTTTGATGTGGGTGTCAAGAGTTCTGTCGTCGCCGTAAAAGTCATAGCCCCAGACGTGATTGAGAAGTTTGTCTCTTGAAAGCGCAATGCCCTTGTTTTTCACCATATAGAAGAACAGCTCATACTCCTTGGGAGTCATGTCGACACGTTCGCCGTTTATTGTGACAATGCGTGCGCTGAAGTCAACGACGAGATTTTCGTAGGTGAAGACGTCACGCTGCTGACCTTCGTCGAGAGCGGTTCTTTTGAGGACTGCGTTCACTCTCATCATGAGTTCCTTCGGGGAGAACGGCTTTACGACATAGTCGTCGATTCCGAGCTCAAAGCCGTGGATCTTGTCGTATTCCTCACCTCGTGCGGAAAGCATGATGATAGGGGTGGTGCTTCTTTTTCTTATTTCACGGCAGGCGGAGAAGCCGTCAAGCTCGGGCATCATAACGTCCATTATGATGAGGTCGAACTGATTTCTTGTGCAGATTGAAATCGCCTCAAGTCCGTCGGTTGCTTCGATGACATCGTGACCTTCGAAGATAGCGTACTTTTTTATAAGCTCGCGGATTCTGTATTCATCGTCTACCACTAATATTTTGCTCATATTTTTTACCTTTCCTTTTCAAAAATATAACGGTAATATAACATTAGAATTTATAAAAAAATTTTTATTATATTGATAATCTCGCATTTGAGTGACGGTTGTGTGATATCACAAAATTGAGTACTAATATTATAACATATAAATTTTAATATTGAAATAGTTTGAAGAATATTTTATAATATTTTTGACAATTTTTTTATTTAAGAAGGGAATGGAGCAAATGGATATCAGAGAAATTTCCGCAGAGGAAATAACAGCGGCAGTAAAAAAGCTTTTTATGGAATGCAACTATTATGCAGGCGACGACATTTCGCAGGCGATAAAAACTGCTCAGGAAAACGAGGAGCTTCAGATAGCGAAAGACGTTCTGCAGCAGCTCATAGACAACAACGAAATTGCGGCGAGGGAGCAGATACCGATGTGTCAGGACACGGGCATGGCGGTGCTGTTCGTGGAATACGGAGACAAGGTTGCCGTGAAGGATGGAAGCTTCAGAGAAGCGGTTGAGGAGGGTGTGCGCAGGGCATACGTTGACGGATATCTGAGAAAATCGGTTGTGACCGACCCTGTTTTTGACAGAAAGAATACGAAGGACAACACCCCTGCGGTAATTCACACGGAGATAGTTCCGGGCGACAGGATACATATTGTTGCAGGAGGAAAGGGCTTCGGAAGCGAGAATATGTCTTCGGTGAAAATGCTCACGCCGTCGGCGGGAGTCGAGGGGGTGAAGAAGTTTGTTCTGGACGTTGTTGCTCACGCAGGTCCGAATCCGTGTCCGCCGATGGTGATCGGAGTCGGGATAGGAGGAACGTTTGAAAAGGCGGCTCAGCTCGCTAAGAGAGCGACTCTCCGCCCGATAAACACATCGAATCCGGACGGAAGATATGCGGCGCTTGAGGAAGAGCTTCTGAGCGAGATCAACAAGATGGGCATAGGTCCGGCAGGGCTCGGAGGAAAGACGACGGCTTTGGGGCTTAACATTGAGACGTACCCGACGCATATTGCCGGAATGCCTGTAGCGGTGAACATCTGCTGTCATGCATGCAGACACAAGGAATGCACGATTTAGTGTGATTTGAAAGGACTTATGACTCACGAAATGACTCACGAAAAGCTTTCGGAGAAGAAAGCAAGGGTTCGGGAGCGCAGCTCCCGATGGGTGTGGGCGAAGCCCACGCCCAGTATAGCCCCCTCCGGGGAGGGGGTTGGGGGTGGGTCAGTTTGGTGAAAAGACTAAGCTTCGTAGAAAAGCATTCTTCCGGAACGAACGCAGGGTTTGGGGGCGCAGCCCCAATAGTTGCAGGGCTTCGGGCGATGAGTAATGTAAAGAATAAAGTTGGAATCGGGGTAAATAAAAATGAAAAAGATTGGTTTTCCTATTACGGAGGAAGAGATTAAGGGGTTGAAGGCAGGCGACAGAGTGCTTGCAAGCGGTTATCTCTACACGGCGAGAGACGCTGCGCATAAGAGAATGTATGAGCTGATTCAGAACGGTGAAGAGCTTCCGGTCGACGTGAACGGTCAGACGATTTATTATGTGGGCGCTGCGCCTGCAAAGCCGGGATATGCTGTAGGTCCGTGCGGCCCTACCTCCTCGTACAGAATGGACAAGTATGCGCCGTCTCTCCTCGACAGAGGTCTTAAAGTCATGATCGGCAAGGGCATGAGAAACGACGAGGTCATTGAATCTATGGTCAGAAACGGTGCCGTGTATCTTGTTGCGATCGGCGGCGCTGCGGCTCTGATTGCGAAGAGTATAAAGAAAAGCGAGCTGATATGCTATGAGGATCTCGGAACGGAGGCTATCTATCGGTATGAAGTGGAGGATATGCCGCTTATCGTTGCGATAGACTCAGAGGGAAACAATGTTTATGTGAGATGATATCATCGCTGAAAGGTAGTTTGTATGCTGAAAAAAGGAGAACATTTTGAACCGCTCGGTAACGGTATCAGCGTTATTGTTTCCGAGGAGAATCATTTTTCAACGGATACTATTCTTCTGGCGGATTTCTCGGCACCGAAAAAGCACGAGAAGGTCATTGAGCTTGGCGCAGGGTGCGGTACTATTTCGCTGATATGGTGCAGAAATCAGCCGCCGAAGTCTATAACATCGGTTGAGATACAGCCGCAGGGTGCGGATATGCTCAGAAGAAGCGCCGAGCACAACCGACTTTCCGACAGGATCACGGTTATAAACGGCGATCTGAGAAATCTCGGCGGACTGGTGGAATTCGGGTCGTTTGACATGGCTGCCATGAATCCGCCCTACAAAATCGGAGGCGGCGGTATTGTAAATCCCGACAGGCAGAAGCAGATCGCAAGGCACGAAACGGAATGTACGCTCGACGATATCACTTCGGCTGCCGCAAGGCTTTTAAGGTTCGGCGGCAGGTTCTGTATCTGTCAGCGTCCCGAAAGGCTTACGGACGTGCTTCTTTCGATGAGAAACGCAGGAATTGAGCCGAAGAGGCTGAGACTGGTTCAGCAGAGAAGGGACAAAGCGCCGAAGCTTTTTCTCGCCGAGGGAAAGCGCGGGGGGAATCCCGGCGGACTCGTCACCCTTCCGACTCTCTTCATTGAGGGGGACAATTCCGGGCTTTCCGAGGAGATGATAAATATTTACGGCGATTATAAGGAGAAGTATTTATGAGCGGAGTTTTGTATGTTGTCGGTACGCCGATAGGAAATCTCGGGGATTTTTCTCCGAGAGCCGTCGAGGTGCTCGGTGAGGTCGATTTTATTGCCGCCGAAGACACGAGAGTCACGCTGAAGCTGCTGAATCATTTTAACATAAAAAAGCCGATGATAAGCTATTTTGAACACAACAAGCGTGAGCGTGGGGATATCATATGCAGCAGGATCGAAAGCGGAGAGAACTGTGCTATCGTGACCGACGCAGGCATGCCGTGCATTTCCGACCCGGGCGAGGAGCTTGTGAAGCAGTGCGCAGAAAGAGGAATAAAGACGGTAGTCGTTCCGGGACCGAGTGCGGTTATATCTGCGCTTGCCGTTTCAGGACTTGCGACGGGGAGATTCACGTTTGAGGGCTTCCTCAGCACAAACAAGAAAAGCCGTCTCGACCACCTCGAACAGCTGAAGAGCGAGAATCGGACCATGATTTTCTATGAAGCTCCGCATAAGCTTTCGGCGACTCTTAACGACCTTTACAAGGCATTCGGAGACAGGAGGATATCTATTGTCCGTGAGATTACGAAGATACATGAAGAGGTTATACGGACGGATCTTCGGAAGGCTGTTGAGGAGTACGGCGACGGCTCGCTGAAGGGTGAGATCGTGCTTGTGCTTGAAGGGGCGGCTGAGGATATCGAAAAGGAAGAGTTCACGATTGATGAGGCGGTCGCTCTTGCGAAAAGGTTTATTGATGAGGGGGGGTCAACGTCGGAGAGCGCAAAGCAGGCGGCGAAGATTACGGGATTTAAGAAGAATGAAATTTATAAGCTGCTGACATGATTTTTATATTCGAATTATCTTTCGGCGAAGCGAAGCCGGAAAAAGTTTTGATCCAACTTTTTCAAAGGCGCCCCGAAGGAAGTGCCCTTGGGGTA
>CAMHNT010000153.1 GCA_946186535.1 uncultured Clostridia bacterium | reverse complement strand
CCGACAACCGAAAGACGCATTCCGCTGCTGATTCGAAAACCGATATCAGAACAAACCTCTTTATCCCCATAGTACAAAGATAAATTCTCTGCACTGACCATGATGCTTTTTGGGTATGCGGAAGGGTGTATTTTAAGACTGTCAGTCTGTTCGATGTTGCGAAGAAGTCCGGACTTTTTCTCTATAGCATCAATCATACGGTTTTCCTGGCTTTTTGCCCGTTTCATCATTTTTGCAGATTTATGTCCCACATATCCCTTATCAACCTTTAGACCAGAGTTTTTCGTTCTGTTCTTGCTTCTTTCAACCTTATCCGACCATGAAGCGGAACGCTCTGCCGACTGAGAAAGCCTATTTATTTCTTTTTTGAGCTTTTTGTTTTCCGAAAGCTCAAATTCATCCTGCTGCTGTTTATTCCTAAGCCATGATGAAAAATTGCCCTGCTGTATCTCAATATTCGTCTTGTTTACGGACAAAATATGGTCAACACACAGATCAAGCAACTCACGGTCATGGGAAACAAGAATAAAGCCTTTTTTCTTTTTCAGATATTTTCCGACTGTTTCTCTGGCGTCGCTGTCAAGGTGATTTGTAGGTTCATCAATCATCAGAAAACGGTTATCCCCAAGAAAAAGCGCCGCCAGAAGCACCTTTGTCCTCTCACCGTTTGAGAGCGTTTCAAACGGCCGGTAAAGAGCCTGTGCATCAATATCCAAACGTGAAACCTCACAGATCATCTCCCAATCCTCTGCCAAAGGGCAGACCTCTTTCATAACATCAAGTGTGTACTTTGACATATCCTCCACTTGATACGGAAAATATTCAAATTCCACATTTGCAGTTATAGAACCGCTGTACTGATATTTACCGAGAAGCAGATTAAGAAAGGTTGTTTTTCCCCTGCCGTTTCTTCCGGTAAAACCAAGCTTCCAATCAGTATCTATCTGAAAGCTTACATTTTCAAAAACGTTATCGTAACTTCCCTCATAACCGAAGGTCAGATTTTTAACACTTATCATTGACATACAAATTCCTCCTTTGTCATTGATTTTATGAGTCGGCAAAGTCGGAACCTTCAGGTGGTTCAATACTATTTTTTCTCTATGCAGTTTACCACCTTAACCGACCCTGCGCGGATCTTTTCATGTACAACCTCTGTTTTATCTCTCATTATTATCACCGCCGTTCGTAGAATTTTCAGTTGTAATTATTATATAGGTATATTGTATAAAAATCAATACCTTTGTTAATATTGATAAAAGTCAAATCGGAAATATAATAAAATTTAAACGATAAACGAGCAGCTATGAAACTCTAAAAAAAATTGCTATCAGCAGAACACCGCCCCTGTCCGTCTGTTTTTGGTTTTCCGTAAATACCCAAAAGGCTGCCCAAAGTTTCTTCTCCTCGGGCAGCCTTGTTTTGTTTATTGATTTGTTATTTTTTGCTCCTGGTTAATTCTGAAACAAAGCTGCATTAAGCTGTCGCTCAGATGAACATTTTCAACTATTACGTTTTTGAATTTCATATTCAAATCATAATGGCTGAAATTCCAAAAGCTTCTCACGCCGATATTATAGAGCCGCTCCGACAACTCCTCAACCGCCCCTTTCGGAACACAGAGAATTGCCGTTACAACGTGGTTGCTCTGGCAGAATCTCTCAATATCATCGGTACTTTCAATCGTAATTTCGCCGATTTTATTTCCGATTTTGCTTTCGTCCTTATCGAATACTCCGACCAAATCAAAACAGCGGTTTTCAAAAATCACCTGATTGGCGATAGCCGTTCCGATGTTACCGGCGCCGATAAGAATAGCCGGATAGTGCCGCTTGATTCCGAGAATATTTTCTATTTCCTCACGAAGCTCTGCGACGCTGTAGCCTATTCCCTGCTGACCGAATTCTCCGAAGCAATTGAAATCCTGACGAACCTGTGACGCAGTTGAACGCATTCTTTTTGCAAGCTCGTTGGAGCTTACGTGGGTTATACCCTGCTTGTCAAGCTCACGCAAAAACCGGTAGTATCTCGGAAGCCGTCTGATAACCGATGAAGAAATATTTTCCCTTTTTGCCATTACAGTAACCTCCGATTTACATTATACAACAAAGAAATGTTGATGTGCTGTATATTTTTGTGGCGAAAAATCATCCGAAAATTAAAGTAATGCCTTCAATCTCTTGTCAACCTCAACGAGGAATGTTTCGGTATCAACCTTCTGTATATTGTCGAGCTTTGAAAGGAGAGCAAGGTCGCCTGTCATAACGCCCTCTTCAATTGTCTGAATTGTAGCCTTTTCGAGCTTGTCGGCGAAGTCGCTGAGCTCCGGAGTTCCGTCAAGCTCGCCTCTCTTTCTGAGAGCACCTGTCCATGCATAGAGAGTAGCAACCGAGTTTGTGGATGTTGTCTCACCCTTGAGGTACTTGTAATAGTGTCTCTGTACCGTACCGTGTGCTGCTTCGTACTCATAAACACCGTCGGGAGATACAAGAACGGAAGTCATCATAGCGAGAGAGCCGAATGCTGTTGCGATCATATCGGACATAACGTCACCGTCATAGTTCTTGCATGCCCAGATATAGCCGCCGTCGGAACGGATAACACGAGCTACCGCATCGTCGATCAATGTATAGAAATAAGAGATGCCTGCCTCTGCAAACTTATCCTTGTACTCGTTCTCAAAAATCTCATTGAAAACGTCCTTGAAACGGTGGTCATACTTCTTTGAGATAGTATCCTTTGTGGCAAACCAGATATCCTGCTTGAGATCAAGCGCATAGTTAAAGCATGAACGAGCAAAGCTTCCGATACTCTTGTCGATGTTGTGGATACCCTGAATAATACCGTCTGTCTTGAAATCGTGAATAAGTGAACGCTCTTCAGTTCCGTCAGCCTTTGTTACGCAAAGCTCTGCCTTGCTGCCTGCTTCAACAGTCATCTCAGTGTTCTTGTAAACGTCGCCGTAAGCATGACGGGCAATCGTGATAGGCTTTGTCCATGTCGGAATGTAAGGAGTGATACCCTTTACAAGGATAGGACTTCTGAAAACAGTGCCGTCAAGACCGGCTCTGATTGTGCCGTTCGGAGATTTCCACATCTCCTTGAGGTTGTACTCCTTAACTCTCTCTGCGTTCGGTGTGATTGTAGCGCACTTAACTGCAACGCCGTACTTCTTTGTTGCTTCGGCACTGTCTATTGTAACCTGATCGTTAGTTTCGTTTCTGTGAACAAGACCCAAATCGTAGTACTCTGTTTTGAGGTCGATGTAAGGAGTAAGAAGAATATCCTTAATCATTTTCCAGATTACTCTTGTCATCTCGTCGCCGTCCATCTCAACGATAGGTGTTTTCATTTGAATCTTATCAGCCATAATTGTTTGCTCCTTTGCTTATCTTATATAAATATTAAAAAACAGCATTAGCCAAGACAAAGCTCACCCTTGTTTTGCAAGACGTCTTTGCCTCAGCCAATGTGTTAATTTATTAAATTAAGAATTTTCTCTTGTGTAATCAAGCAGGCCACCTGCAATGATAATTGCTCTTGTTCTGTCGGTAAGTTCGCAGTCAACAGGGATATCTATACCCTTTGTCACGTTTGTAACAACGATCTGATCGCCGTTTTCAAGCTTAGCCTTAATGTCTGCAATTACAAGCTCGTCTCCCTGATCGATCTTCTCGTAGTCGTCGGGGTTAACGAATGTAAGCGGAAGAATACCCGCATTGATGAGGTTGCTCTTGTGGATTCTTGCGAAGCTCTTTACGAGAACTGCCTTTACGCCGAGGTAAAGCGGAGCAAGAGCCGCATGCTCACGGGAAGAGCCCTGTCCGTAGTTTGCACCGCCGACAATGATAGACTTGCCGAGTGCGAGTGCTCTCTGTGGGAACTCCTTGTCACAGACCGTGAAGCAGTGCTGTGAAATAGCAGGAATGTTTGAACGGAGAGGAAGGATCTTTGCGCCTGCCGGCATAATGTGGTCTGTTGTGATGTTGTCGCCAACCTTAAGTGCACATGACGCTTCGATAGTTTCGTCAAGCGGAGATGTCTGCGGGAAAGGCTTGATGTTCGGGCCTCTGAGAACCTCAACCGTATCCATTTTGTCTTCCTCGATCGGAGGAACAACCATATTATCGTTAATGAGGAACTGCTCAGGAAGCTTGATCTCAACTGCGTCACCGAGTGTGCGGGGATCCGTAAACACGCCTGTAAGAGCGGAAGCCGCTGCCGTTTCTGGGCTTACGAGGTAGATCTGACCGTCTGCTGTACCGGAACGACCCTCGAAGTTTCTGTTGAAGGTTCTGAGGGAGATACCGGAAGAGTTAGGCGACTGACCCATACCGATGCACGGACCGCATGCACATTCAAGAATTCTTGCGCCTGCTGCGATGAGATCGCCGAGAGCACCGTTGAGAGCGAGCATATTGTAAACCTGCTTTGAGCCAGGAGCGATTGCGAGCGAAACGCTTGGACAAACAGTCTTGCCCTTGAGGATAGCCGCAACTCTCATAAGGTCGAGATAGCTGGAGTTTGTACATGAACCGATACATACCTGATCGATTTTCTGAGGTCCGATTTCCTCGATAGTTTTAACGTTATCGGGGCTGTGAGGACATGCAGCCATAGGAGCAAGCTCAGAGAGGTTGATATCGATAACCTCGTCATAAACAGCGTCCTCGTCGGACTTAAGCTCAACCCAGACCTCTTCTCTGCCCTGAGCCTTGAGGAACTCTCTCGTAACCTCGTCGGACGGGAAGATAGAAGTTGTTGCGCCAAGCTCGGCACCCATGTTTGTGATAGTGGCACGCTCGGGAACGGAAAGAGTTTTTACGCCCTCACCTGCGTACTCGATAATCTTGCCGACTCCGCCCTTAACGGACATGATTCTGAGAACCTCGAGAATAACGTCCTTTGCGGAAACCCAAGGAGAAAGCTTGCCTGTGAGGTTTACCTTAACCATTTTCGGCATTGTGATGTAGTAAGCGCCGCCGCCCATTGCAACCGCAACGTCGAGACCGCCTGCGCCCATTGCGAGCATACCGATACCGCCGCCTGTCGGGGTATGGCTGTCCGAGCCTATCAAAGTTTTACCCGGGAGACCGAATCTTTCGAGATGAACCTGGTGGCAAATTCCATTACCGGGACGTGAAAAATAGATACCGTGCTTCTTTGCTACTGTCTGAATGAAACGGTGGTCGTCCGCATTCTCGAAGCCTGTCTGCAAAGTATTGTGGTCGATGTAAGCGACGCTCTTTTCTGTCTTTACTCTTGGGATACCGATAGCTTCAAACTCGAGATAAGCCATAGTACCTGTTGCGTCCTGAGTGAG
>CAMHNT010000152.1 GCA_946186535.1 uncultured Clostridia bacterium | reverse complement strand
GTCCTATTTCCGATACGCTTCAATGGTTATAATGAGTATTGACGTGTTCGAAAGATATTAAAAAGTGTAAAATGACCTTGAACAGAAAGTCAAAGAGCGTGTCCTGAATCACAGTAAAAAGGCGGTGGCTCATGTAAAGATTGTCTACGGAATCGTATTAAAAAAAATTAAAATTGTAGAGAATTATCGAAATTTTTGGATTTTGCCCTAATTTTCTCAGATAGGTTTGTATTTTTTTTTGAATTGTGGTAGAATATATTTGACTAATTATAATTGCAATGAGAGGGGCATTAGTTATGATACAGGTAGCTGTAATGGGTCACGGTGTTGTGGGTAGCGGTGTTACCGAAATCCTTCTTAAACACTCCGAGGAAATCGCTAAAAAGGTTCAGGAAGAAATTTATATCAAAAAGGTTCTTGACCTCAGAGAGTTCCCCGACAGCCCTATTGCCGACCGTTTTACGAAAAATTTTGACGATATTATAAATGACGATGAAATTAAAGTTGTTGTTGAGGTTATGGGCGGCCTTAACCCTGCATACGATTTTGTAAAGAAGTGCCTTGAAAACGGCAAGAGCGTCGTTACTTCAAACAAGGAGCTCGTTGCCGCAAAGGGTGCGGAGCTTCTGAAAATTGCCGATGAGAACAACCTCAATTTCCTTTTTGAGGCAAGCGTAGGCGGCGGCATTCCGATTATCCGTCCGCTCAATCAGTGCCTTGCCGCAAACGAGGTTCGTGAGATCGACGGTATCTTAAACGGTACCACTAATTTTATTCTCGCTAAGATGATCAAGGATTCAATGTCATTCGAGGACGCTCTCGCTCTCGCTCAGCAGAAGGGCTATGCGGAGAGAAATCCTGCTGCTGACATTGAAGGTCACGACGCATGCAGAAAAATCTGTATCCTTGCGTCACTTGTTTTTGGCAGACACGTTTATCCCGACAGCGTTCACACCGAGGGCATCACAAAGGTTACTCTCACTGACGTTGAGTACGCTTCCGCATGGGGCGGCGTGATCAAGCTCATCGGTTCTGTCAAGCTCACAGACGGCAAGCAGGAGATCATCGTTGCTCCGATGTTCGTCAGCGAAGAAAGCCAGCTTTCAAGCGTTGACGGCGTTTTCAATGCTATTCTCGTAAAGGGCGATTCGACGGGCGACGTTGTGTTCTACGGAAAGGGAGCAGGAAAGCTTCCGACAGCAAGCGCTGTTGTTGCCGATGTTATGGACTGCGTAAAGCACCAGAACAAGCGCAGATATATATTCTGGGAGGACGCAGACTCCAGCAATATTCTTCCCTTCGAGGAGACAAAATATTCAATGTACGTTCTCGCAAATGCAGATGATACAGACTCGGCTTTCGCTGCCGCAAACGAAGCGTTCGGTGAGAGCAAGAAACTTTCAAGAACAAATTCGGAGAAGAACGAGCTTGCATTTGTTACCCCTGTTCTCACATTTGCAGACTTTGAGAAGGCTGTCGAGAAGTTTGAGCAGAGCGGCGCAAAGGTAATTACAAACATCAGAATTGCTGTTATCTGATAAAAAGGTTTTGATATCATGATTAAAATTCAAATACCGGCGACAAGCGCAAACCTCGGCTCGGGCTTCGACAGTCTCGGGGTCGCGCTGAACATGTACAACTACGTATGGATGGAAGAGGCTGACGACATCGACATCTCTTCAAACGACGGCATAGAAGTTCCGAAGGACGAATCGAATCTTATATATTGGTCTGCGGAAAGACTCTATCAGGAATGCGGAAAAAGTCTCCCGGGACTTAAGATAGTTCAGGAAAACAATATTCCGATGACAAGAGGTCTCGGAAGCTCGTCCGCATGCATTGCGGCAGGACTTATCGGAGCGAACCGATTTCTGGGAAGTCCACTTTCGCAGCACGACCTCGTAAATCTTGCGTGCAAGATCGAGGGACATCCGGACAACACGACTCCGGCGCTTCTGGGCGGTCTTGTTACGGCGGCTATGGAAAACGGACGTGTTTACAGTGTGAGTGTTCCAGTTGCGAAAAACATTCGTTTCGGCGTTTTCATTCCGGCCTTTGAGCTTAAGACGGAGGTTGCAAGAAACGCACTTCCGAACGAATATTCAAGGGAGAATGCGGTTTACAACCTTTCGAGAAGCTCGCTCATGACGGCGGCGCTGTTCTCGGGCAGTCTCGAAAATCTCAGAGTTGCCGTTCAGGACAGCATTCATCAGCCCTTCCGAAAGAAGTTCATCAGCGGAGTGGACACGGTTTTCCGCATGAGCTACGAACTCGGCTCCTACGGCACATACATCAGCGGCGCAGGTCCGTCGATAATTGCTATCATTGACGACACACTTGAAGAAACATTCAACAAGTACGCACTCCCCCACCTCGAAAGCAAGGGTATAAACGACTGGCAGTTCCACGTCCTGAACGCCGACGGCGAGGGTGCGAAGGTGCTGATTGAGTAATTAATAATACAGTGCAGGGCGAAGCCCTGCGCCTACCAGCAGCCCCCTCCGGAAGGGAGGGGGGTGGGGGTGGGTTAGTCTGATGAAAAAACTCATCTTAATAGAAGAATGTTTTATCGGAAAGATATCCCCCCTTCCTCCCCTCGAGGGGAGGTGTCAGCCAAAGGCTGACGGAGGGGTTGTAAAAATAAAAAAACGTCAAGATGTTTTAAAATATTTTATTTCAATATAGTATAATAAAATGAAGTTTAAAAAAATGAATTCCGAATTATATTGATTCAGATTGAAGAAGAGTTTTCTAAAAAGAGTTTAATGCTTCTGCAAGTCTGAAAAGAAAAAATACCGGCAAAAGTCCCCCTCCTCGGGCAATGGCTTATGTCAGGAATGTCTCCGGAATCGGGGTAAAAAAAACCTGACCGGTAAAAGTCCCTATCCTCGGGCGATGGCTTATGTCAGGAATGTCTCCGGAATCGGGGTAAAAAAAACCTGACCGGTAAAAGTCCCTATCCTCGGGCGATGGCTTATGTCAGGAATGTCTCCGGAATCGGGGTAAAAAACTCTGACAAGTCCAATCTGTCGGATAGAGAGAAACCCTGACCGGTAAAAATCCCTATCCTCGGGCGATGGCTTATGTCAAGAATATGTTCGGAATCGCATTAAAAAAAGGAGATTGTTAATATGGGCTTAATTGTTCAGAAATTCGGCGGCAGTTCGGTTGCCAATGCGGAGCGTGTTTTTAACGTTGCAAGAATCGTAACCGATACTTACAAGCAGGGAAACAACGTTGTTGTTGTTGTTTCCGCACAGGGTGACACAACCGATGACCTTATCGACAAGGCTAACGAAATCAACCCCAACGCTTCAAAGCGTGAAAGAGATATGCTTCTTGCTTCGGGTGAGCAGATTTCAATCGCTCTTCTCGCAATGGCTATCGAGAAGCTCGGATATCCCGTTGTTTCGCTTCTCGGCTGGCAGGCAGGCTTCCAGACTTCTTCCGCTTATACGAGCGCAAGAATCAAGAGAGTAGTTCCTGACAGAATCCAGAAGGAACTCGACAAGAAGAATATCGTTGTTGTTGCCGGATTCCAGGGAATCAACAAGTACGACGACCTCACAACGCTCGGAAGAGGCGGCTCCGACACAAGTGCGGTTGCAATTGCGGCGGCTATGCACGCAGATCTCTGCCAGATCTACACAGACGTTAAGGGCGTTTACACGGCCGACCCGAGAAAGGTTCCGAACGCAAGAAAGCTTGAAACAATTTCCTATGACGAAATGCTCGAGCTTGCAACTCTCGGCGCACAGGTTCTCAACAACCGTTCGGTTGAAATGGCAAAGAAATATAATATTGAATTAGAGGTATTGTCCAGCTTGGAGAAAGAGCCGGGTACAATCGTTAAGGAGGCAGCAAAAATGGAAAAAATGTTAATCAGCGGTGTAGCAAAGGATAAGGACGTAGCAAGAGTTTCAATCATCGGTCTTCCGGACAGACCGGGTCTCGCATTCAAGGTATTCTCAAAGGTTTCTGCGGCAAACATCAACGTTGACATCATTCTTCAGTCAATCGGCAGAGACGGCACAAAGGATATCGCTTTCACTGTAGCTCAGGAAAAGGCTGAGGAAACAGAGAAGATTCTCAAGGATTATCTCCTCCCCCTCGGAGCTAAGGAAGTTAAGGCAGACACAGGCGTTGCCAAGGTTTCAATCGTAGGCGCAGGCATGGAAAGCCACGCAGGCGTTGCAACAAAGATGTTCGAAGCTCTCATGGACGCTCAGATCAACATCAAGATGATCTCCACGAGCGAAATCAAGGTTTCCGTTCTCATCGACGAGGCTGACGCTGACAACGCTGTTAAGGCTATTCATGAGAAGTTCTTTGATTAATTTATAGGATTTCCGAAAAGTGTGAAACGAAGAATAAAAACTGCGTTTCACACTTTTTAATAGAGAAATCCGAAAGCTATATATTTGTCTGCTTTGGCTTCTGTGAATTTATCCGATTATACTTTCCCGGCTTTTCCGAAGCTTTTGCATAATATATTTGCTTTTATTTCCGAAACAGCAAAAAATGCATATTCCCCAAAAAGCCGGACGATTTATCTTCCGCTGCCGGATCACTTGCCCGGTAATTATTATTCATTGATGTGAATTTTTTATAACGAGCAATAACTCAAAACATAATTAAAATATAAATTTAAGAAAAGAAGGGTGATAGTTATGGTTACATTTCAGGCTCTTTTGGATGTCTGCTATATTATTCTTTCAATATTCTGGATAGTATTGAGCGTAAAGGAATCAAACAGCATGAAAGCAAAAACAGACGTCGACGACAATTACAAAAAGGATTATCTGAAAACGAGAAAAGTAACGATTGTCCTTTGGTCGATTTGTCTTGCGGCGGCAGCTGCGGCTCTTGTCTGCGAAATCACAGGCTGGGGCGATATTCCTGTATTTTAAGTAAGGGGGATATTTATGTTTCACAAGATAACACACATAGTACTGTTTATCGGAGCAATTGTCTGGATATGCTTCTTTATCAATGAAATAAAGAAAACGAAAAACAGTGACAAGCTCACAGGAGAGGAGAAAAATAAAATAATCAAGGGCAGAAGCGGACTTATTATCCTGTGGATAATCTGCGCAATTCTGAGTCTGATTTCAATAGTTCTCGACTTTTCGGGTCTCGGAAATACACCGATCGCCGAACTGATCTGATTGTCAGGCGTAGGAATAAACCTGTACATTTCGGTGTTTTTACGAAATCGTCAGACCTGAATCGGGTGATTCAAACGAAAAGTAAAACAAATTGGGTAGCTGCAAAATGTAGCTACCCAAGTCGGCTTTATTGACAAATTACGACATTTATGTTATTCTTATTACAG
>CAMHNT010000151.1 GCA_946186535.1 uncultured Clostridia bacterium | reverse complement strand
ATATAATATTAAATAAATATATTGACTTTTTTCAGAAATTGGCATATAATTATATTGTACAAAAATCCGTACAATATAATTAACTAAAAATTGTACAAAGAGGTGATTTTATGTTAGCAGTAAATTATTCAACAGTACGTGAGAATTTAAAAAACTATTGTGACAAAGCCAATGATGAAAACGAAACTGTCGTTGTTACACGAAAAAACGAAAAAAATGTAGTAATTATCAGCCTTGATCAATATAACCAGCTAACGAAAGCTGCAAGGAATTCTGAATATCTGGCAAAGCTCGATTTGTCAATAGAGCAGCTCAGAAGCGGAAACGGTCAACTTCACGAATTAATCGAGGCAGACGATGAATAAGCTATGGTCTGACAGAGCATGGAGCGACTACCTATACTGGCAATTACAGGATAAGAAAACCGTCAAAAAGATAAACGAATTAGTTAAGGATATTGAACGAAACGGATTAAGTGAAGGAATCGGACACCCCGAGCCATTGAAATTCAGAAAAGCATGGAGCAGGCATATAGATCACGGCAACAGACTTGTATATGACATAGTTGACGAAAATTTGTGGATCATTTCATGCAAAGGACACTACGAAGATTAATACTACAAAACAGGAACAAACCAGACGGCTTGCTCCTGTTTTTTTAGCATGTATAATTACCAACTTCCGGAATTAAAACAAAACAATCAAAAATCCCAAAATCGAATAGACAAGCTCCTGACCGGAAACCTTCCTCAGACGATGTCTCATGTCAAGAATACCTCCGGAATCGGGGCAAAAAATCACATACTCTCCGGCACCGTTATCTTAAACATTTCGAGAACATTTTTAATTACCGACTTGACCGCAAGACAGAGATTCAGTCTCGCCTGCATGAGCGATTCGTTTTCGTCCTTTACTCTGCAAGCGTTGTAGAATTTGTGGAAAAGCGTCGCAAGCTGAGTCACATAGCGTGTGATCTTCGTCGGATCGTAGCTCTTTGCCGAAAGTATGATCTCATCCGTGTATGACGCAAGATGTGTGATAAGCTCGATCTCCTCGGGCGCCGTCAGAAGCTGAAGCTCCTCGTCGGTGCAGTCTCTCGGCGAAATGCCTTCAGCCGCAAGCTTCTTCACAATGCTGCAAATTCTTGCGTGTGCGTACTGAACGTAGTAAACAGGGTTCTGGTTGTCCTGTGTTACCGCAAGACCAAGGTCGAAATCCATCTGTGTGTTTGCCTCACGTGTGTTGAAAAGGAATCTCGCCGAATCTACGGGCACCTCGTCAAGCAGATCTCCGAGCTGGATAGCCTTTCCCGTTCTCTTGCTCATTCTCACAAGCTCGCCGTCACGCATGAGCTTTACGAGCTGCATGAGCACAACGTCCACCTTGTCGCCGTCATAGCCGATTGCGTTCATCGAACCCTTGAGTCTTGCGACGTGACCGTGATGATCTGCGCCCCAGACATTAATGAGGGTGTCGAAGCCTCGGTCGAATTTATTCTTGTGATATGCGATGTCGGCTGTGAAGTATGTCGGGTTGCCGTTTGCGCGGATAATAACGTCGTCCTTAAGCTCAAGCTTCTCAATCTCCTCGGCGGTCTTTCCCTGCTTTTCGAGAAGCTCGGTTACAACCTGCTTGTTCTTGTACCAGACAGCGCCGTCCTTTTCGTATGTGAGACCCTTCTCGGTGAGAATATCGACAACCTCTTTTACAGCGCCGCTCTTGTGAAGCTCGCTCTCGAAAAACCATTTGTCATACTCGATTCTGTACTTCTTCATGTCCGACTGCATTTTTGCGATATTCTTCGGAAGCGCAAAATCAACGAGAGTCTGCTTTCTCACGCTCTCTTCAGCGTCAATGAGTTCCTTGCCGTTTTCTTCTATATACAGCTTGACTGCGTCGATGATATCTCCGCCCTGATAGCCGTCCTCGGGGAACTCGATCGAATCGTAGCCGTTGACCTCCTGAATGAATCTTGCGTTCAGAGAGTTCGCAAACTTCTCGATCTGGTTTCCTGCGTCGTTGACGTAAAACTCTCTCCAGACGTCGTAGCCTGCCTTGTCGAGAACCGCCGCAAGACAGTCGCCGAGCGCGCCGCCTCGAGCGTTGCCCATGTGCATAGGGCCTGTCGGGTTTGCCGAAACGAACTCGACCATGACTTTTTCGCCCTTTCCGAAGTCGCTTCTTCCGTAGTTTTCGCCCTCGGTGAGAACTTCTTTGAGAACGTTGGAATAGTATTTCGGTGAAAGGAAGAAATTGATGAAACCGGGACCTGCGATTTCACAGCGGTCAATATATGTTCCCGACAGGTCGAGATTATTCACGATAGCCGCCGCAATTTTCTGCGGAGCGGTTCTGAAAACTCTTGCGCACGCCATAGCGACATTCGTTGCGAAGTCGCCGTTTTTCTTGTCGGCAGGAATTTCGATAACAAAATCGGGGAGCTGAGCGTCAATCAGCTCGCCGTTTGCGACAGCTTTTTCAACAGCCTTTGATACTGCTGTTTTCAGATCGCTTACAGCATTTATTGCAATTTTAGACATTTTTTATAACTCCTTTTTTCTCAAGAACAATCAGCATATGGTTCTCACTCTGAAAGTCCGAATTAAAATCTATAGTATATTCGATTTCGACCTTACCGCCGTTTTCGTCAAGCTCACACTGGATCCAATCGGTATATATCCCGATAGAAAGAGTACCTACCGCAGACTGATACATACACTGATGCCGCACTCCGCTCTCGAGGATAAGCTGGCTGTATTTTACACCTGAATTTTTCACCAGAGTGATTTTTTTATTGCTTTCTATTTTTACGATATTTGAAATATACGGCTCGCCGAAATCGGTGTCATACTCTCTGTATTTTATATATTTCTTGCCGTTTCTCTCGGCATAGCTTGCCGATGTAGTAAGCTCAATTGTATTTTCTTCGTCATCAACGATCTGAGTCCCGATAACAGACACAATATATTTTTCGTCCAATTTCCCACATCCTTTTTTTAAACAACCCCTTTTTTTAACAACCCCTCCGTCAGCCTTTGGCTGACACCTCCCCTTGAGGGGAGGACGTCTTTCCGGGAAAACACTTTTCTACGAAGCTAAATTCTTTCATCATACTTCGCCCTGCACCTATTGGGGCTGTGCTTCCAACCCCTGCTTTCTTCTTTAATTTAACTCAAAAATGCTGAATGTCAACCCGGCTTACGTTTTCGCCGATGCTTGATTGAAGGAAAAGTGAAGCAACGTTTGAAAAATCTTCCGTTCTGTCGCTGACAAAAAACTTGCATTCGCCCTCTTCACCACTCTCGTTCAGCAAACCCTTTTCCTTAAGAAGCTCCGCCGCACGGATCGCGGTTTCCTTTCCGCTGTCAATGAGCTTCACTTCCATTCCGACATATTCGCCGATGATAGCTTTAAGAAGCGGATAGTGAGTGCAGCCGAGAATTATCGTGTCAACCTTCTCGTCCTTCAGAACCTTCAGGTACCTCTCAACCGCAAGCCTTGCAATCGGGTCGTCTGAAGAAATGAATCCCTCCTCAACGATCGGAACAAAAAGCGGACAGTCCTTCTGAAAAACCTTCATGCCCCCGTCCAGTCTCTCAATTTCCTTTTTATATGCACAGCTGAGAATCGTGGCACGCGTTCCTATGACTCCGATCCTTCCGTTTTTCGTCGCCTCAACGGCAGCCTTCGCCGTCGGCGCAATAACATTCGTGTACGGAACCGGAAGCTTCTCGCCGAGGTCGCTTGCCGTTGAGCTTACGGTGCCGCATGCGGCGATAACCATTTTTACGTTGTTGCTGAGAAGGAAATTTGCGTCCTGTGCGGCGTACCTTCGTATCGTTTCAACGCTGCGGTTTCCGTACGGAACTCTTCCTGTATCTCCGAAATATATGATATTTTCATGCGGCATGATTGCTCTGAGCTGCTTCACAGCGGTAAGACCGCCAAGACCAGAATCAAATACACCGATAGGTTGAACGGACATAATAAACCTCCGAAAGTAAGTTATCTGTATAATATATCTGATATCAATATATATTAAAGAAAAATCTTTCCCCTAAGAACTCTATATATATTCATTCCCGGCAAACGCCGTTTTCCTTATATGTACATACATATATACAAAAATTCCCGGAAAACATTCTCCCTCCTACTATCGATATCAGCACTGTTCTGTACATTTACCAATATCTTATTTTACCATAAACATCAGATATGTGCAATTATTATTTAAAAATTTATCCTTAAAAGTAGTGACAAAATATGATTTATCGGTTATAATTTTAAGAAAGAACCGAATTGTTCGGCTGCCGCCGGATTACCGCTCCACTCACATTACGGTAAAAAACGGCAATTTTAAAGAATCGAAAGGAATGCTTCATAATGATAAACAAGGCATTTGACATTGTAAATAAAAAAGTCGAAGCCGCACTCAGCGAGCAGGGCTTCACAACCAGCAGCGTCCCCAGCACCAACCCGAACGAGCTTGTCACACTCTACACAGGCGAAACAACCGCATATTCCGTAATCTATTACAAAGACAAAAAACACATGGTAATGCGCACATGTTCAATGACCGAGGACGGCCCCGACAACGAATGGAAAACCGTCGGAACATGGATGTTCGACCCTGCAACCGACTCCGAGCGTGAAGCCGAGTCAATCGGAAACGACTTCGCCGAAAGCGTCTCCTCCCCTAAAATCACCTACGCTCCAAAACAGCAGAAGAAGAAAAAGAAAAACAGCGACGACGGAAACGGCGACCCGGTTTTCTTCTCGAAGAGACTTGTCGCAGTGTTCCCCGAACTCAAGGACGAAATAAGAGCGGAAGAGGACGGCTACGAGGAATTCAGAGCCGTAACATTCACAAGAGCCTCCATCGTCCCAAAGGTTCATGAGCTTCTCGAAAGCGGCGACTCAAAGCAGATAGACAAGCTTTCGGAGATTCTCTCCGCACAGTATTCCTACGGCGACATCGACACCCGTCCGCTCATCACGATAGTAATTCTCAACTCCATCACGGACGAGTCCCAGAAAGAAGCAATCCGCAGGGAGATGTCCGAGGACCTTCAGAAGGCATGGAAAGCAGCCGAAAAATACAGAGGCAAAAAGGTAAAACCGGCAAAGAAGAAAAAGCAATCCTTCATGCAGAAAATGATGGCCCAAAGCATCGAAAACCAAAAAGCCTACTCCGAAGGCCGTTTTTAAATACGACTCCGGAGACATTCTTTACACGAGACATCGCCCGAGGGTGCGGACTTAAGGCGGCAGGGTTTCTCCCTATCCGACTTCTTGGACTTTTCATACTTTTTTAATCCGATTCCGGAGACATTCTTTGCACAGGGCTTCGCCCTGCACCTATCGGGGCTGCCGCCCCAAACCCTGCTTTCGTTTTAAAAACTGTTACTTTCTGCAACGAAAAAACTAATCGAACAAAGTAGGCGGTCGAAGGTCGCCGGGCGGAAAGCGAGCGACTTTAGCGCCGAAGG
>CAMHNT010000150.1 GCA_946186535.1 uncultured Clostridia bacterium | reverse complement strand
TATTTTACCATAAAATTTTAAGAAACACAATAGTTTTGTGCAGATTTATAGAAGGATGCAGTAATATTAACAATTTTGTAATTGAATTCGGAACGTGTTTTGTATATAATAAAAATGTCATATGCTTTTGAAGTGTATTGAGCGTTTTTTATATGATGAAACCGAAGAAAAGTTTTTGACGCTTTATCAGTTAAAATATTATCAGGAGAATTCTGAATTTATAAAATTTCAGAAAAAAGGGGGGGGAACGAATGATATTTGTAACAGGTGATACACACGGATCGTTCGAAAAATTTTCGGTCGCAAATTTTCACCGCCAGAAAAGACTGACTAAGAATGATTATGTTATTATATGCGGTGATTTTGGTATATGGGAAGACAGCGCAAGAGACAAATATAATTTCGACTGGCTTGAATCAAAGCCTTTCACAACTCTCTTTGTTGACGGGAATCACGAGAACTTTGATATTCTTAATAATTATCCCGTTGAACAGTGGCACGGCGGGGACGTACATTTCATCCGTCCGTCGGTCATACATCTGATGAGGGGAAACCTTTATGAGATTGACGGAAAGAAAATTTTTGCCATGGGCGGCGCACAGTCCCATGATATCCAGGACGGTATTCTCGACAGAAAAGATCCAGACTTCAGAGCGAAAAAGAAGAAGCTCGACCGAAACGGAAAAATCTACTACAGAATCAAAGGCGAATCGTGGTGGGAGGATGAGCTTCCGAACGACGCCGAATACGAAAAAGCTCTGAAGACTCTGGAGAAATGCAATTACAGTGTTGATTATATTATAACTCACTGTGCTCCGAAATATCTTGTTGAAGAAAGACTCGGACGTAAGGACGAGAACAGGCTTACGGAATTCTTGGAGGAACTGGAGGAGAAGTGCGAATTTGACTACTGGTTTTTCGGACACTATCATGCGAACGGATTTTTAACCGACAAATTCTGTCTTCTCTACGACCAGATAATCGAAATCCCCAAAATCCACTTCTACACCAACCTAAAAAAGAAAAAATAATTTTTTACCCCGATTTCGAACATACTTTTGACATGAGCCATCGCCCGAGGCTGCGGACTTAAGTCGTTAGTTTTTTTCTCTATCAAAGTTCTTGGACTTTTCCGGCAGTCGTTTACCAAAGATATCTTTCCGATAAAAGTATTATTCTACTAAGCTGAATCTTTTTATCAAACCAACCCACCCCCAACCCCCTCCCTGCCGGAGGGGGCTTTCTGGGTGTGGGCTTCGCCCACACCCATCGGGAGCTGCGCTCCCCAACCCTTGCTTTTCTCTCCGAAAGCTTTTTGTGAGTCAAAGGCTTCGCCCCAAACCCTGCTTTTTCTCTGGAAGTACCAAAATATAAAATAAAATTTACAACTTGTTTATTGACAAGTTTCGACTGATGTTGTATTATTTTCAGGAAATGTTTTATTTTTGAATCTGTTTAATTTTAATTATAAAAATATCGGAGGGGAAGCATGAAGAAAAGAACAGCCTTTTTTGTTGTTTCGGCGCTTGTTACGTCGATTTTTTTTGGCGGCTGTGAGATCGATGTCAATAAGCTCGTCGGAGAAAAATCCGCAGTTGAAAGCGAAGTTTCCGAAATTCTAAGTGAAGCCGAAGAGAATACCGAACAGGAAACCGATACCGATGTCGATGTGTCACAGCCCGACGAGGACGAGGAATCCGAAACATTGTCTCAGAATGACGCCGCATTCGATACTTCCGCATACAAAACCGTCTACGTTTCCGGTTCGGCTTCAATTCCCGTCATCAAAGACGAAAAGGATAACAGCCCTGTGATCGGAACGCTTTCCTTCGGTGACAGCGTTTCTTTTATCAACAGCAGTATTACGGACTATTCGTTTGTTTACAGCGAAACGCTTTCCGCCTTTGGATATATTGCCGATTGCTATCTCGTTGACAGCTACTCCGAGGTGTCATACGGTCAGATATATTATTCAAAATCAAATTCCGTGAAGTTCTTTGAGGACGAAAGCGGAAATAACGAAATCAGAAACCTCTCGAAAGACGAGGGCGTTACGGTTATCGCTATGCTTGAATCCGGAATGTGGAGAGTCACCGACAGCAGCGAAACTTTGGGATATGTCGATTCTCAGCAGCTTTCCGAAGAGAAAGAATCGGAAAAGTCCAAGAATAAATCAACCGACAAAAACGACAAGAACGAAAGCAAAACTCAGAGCAAAACAGAAAGCAAATCCGAGAGTAAATCTGAAAGTAAAACCGAGAGCAAATCTTCGGACGGCCGTAAAATCGGCGAGGGCGAAGCTCCGACTTCAGGCTATACCGTTTATATCGTTGATGTAGATGTCGATTATCTGGCGCTCAGAAGCAAGGCGGATTCCGACAGCGACTATATTATCGGCGCACTTTATTATGAAGAGCAGGTATATGTTATCGATATGAGCGGAGATTATTGGTATATTTATGCTCCGTCTCTTGGAATGTACGGATATGTGAGAGGAAATTCGGATTATCTCTATCCGGCAGTTTATTAATGTATTAAAAGTTTAAGAGTTTGGAATGGTGTAAAATGATTCTCAAGTATATTATTACCCCTGTCATGGGAACCGTTATCGGATACGGTACTAACTATATCGCAGTAAAAATGCTTTTCAGACCCAGAAACGAGGTCAAGGTTTTCGGGCATACACTGCCCTTTACTCCAGGCGCAATTCCAAAGGGAAAGCCTCGTCTGGCGAAAGCCATCGGAAACGTAGTAGGAACCACGCTCATAACAAAGGACGACATAAAACAGAAGCTGCTTAACGAGAATGCACAGAACGCTGTCGTAAGCAGAGTGAGCGCCGTCCTTTCGGCAGAGATAAAAACAGAAGTAGTCACCGTGGCGAAGCTTGACGACGAGGGTTACGAAAACCTTAAAACCAGGATTTCCGATACAATCACCGACCAGATCATCTCGTCTGTGAACAACATCGGCGTCGGGGATATCATTGCGAAAGAATGCGGAAAGGTCGTCAAAGAGAAAACTCAGAACTCTATGCTAAAAATGTTCATTAATGACGAGCTGATAGCTTCGATAACAAAAATGATAGGTGACGAGGTTCAGAAATATATCGACAAGAACGGCGCCGTTGTGATCGGGGGAGAGGTCGACAGGAAGCTTGAAAGCATTGAAACGAGGTCCGTTGCAGAGCTTCTCGAAAGCGTGGATATTCCGAAGGAGAAAATTGACAGGGCTGTAATAAAGATCTATCAGAAATCGGTCGACAAAGCGCTTGACGGACTTTTTGAAAAGCTTGATATTTCAAAAATGATCGAGGATAAAATCAACGCAATGGATATGGACGAGCTTGAAGAGCTTGTGCTTAAGGTCATGAAAAAAGAGCTTGATACTATCGTAAACCTCGGCGCTGTGATAGGACTGGTTATGGGACTTCTGAACATGGCTATTAATGCTTTGATGGGATAATACTTTTATTTTCATATATTTTCATACGGGAATAAAAAAACAGATGGCGTCAAACCATCTGTTTTTTGCTTTATAGAAATAAAAGAAGAATACATTTTGAAACGATATGAAACAGCCCGTGTGCGAACATCGAATATCCTATGCCGTACTTTCTGTACAGATACCCGAAAATCAGACCGCCGAATCCGTTAAGAAGAAAGCATCTGAATACAATGAGCGGAGTTAAAGTTCCGAAGAATGAAACTGTTGCAGGAAGATGACCTGCGGCGAAAATAATTGCGGAAATGATATTGGCTGCAATGTATATTTTCGGGGAGTATGTATCGTCCTTTCTGAAAAACAGAGCTTTTATAATCAGTGCAGCTGCCGACATGAAGAAAAGGCGAAGCAGAATCTCTTCGACAATTCCTCCGTAAAGAACCGAGTAGAGAAACGTCACCGGAGTAATCGGACTTTCGTATGACAGAGCAACCTCCGGAATAACCTTTGCAAACGTAAAAGCGTCGCCTGCAATTACAGTTCCGCCGACTGCTCCGAGAATCAGGGTGATCAATAAAGCTTTCTTTTCAATTCTAAACGGTTTCATAAGCCTGGTCTTCACGGAAAACAGATAACCAACGAATGAGCAGAATACAGTAATCAATGCCGACTGAATTACGGAAATTGTAATTGCTGTCTCTTTGCTTCCGAGCTGTTTGATAACCATATCCATGTATTCCGGTGTAAGTTGTTTAAATGTTTCGGCAACTGTGAAATAAATTCCGACCAGTGCGACGGGGAGAATGCCGAGCGTAAAAATCATAGCTTTTTTCAGAAGCTGTCGGTCCTTTATAATTTTCATATTATACCTCCGTGTTGACGATAAAATCATGTCTTTTCAATATTATTGTGCGAAATGATATATGTATAAACAGTACATATAATACTCGTCAAAATATTAACCGACAGGAGAACTATTATTGCCATTAAGCCTTTGAAAATAAAAGCTGAAATCAGAAGAAGAAAACCGCATATAACGGAAACAATTCCGCCGAAGTGCTGACTTTTTTTCCAGATCTCGTCACTGCTTTTTGTCCATGGAAGCCTTAAGCCGACCATGGAATTTCTTTTCGACTTAGGCAGCATATTTCCTATGACAATAATGATAATGCCAAAGAGGAAACAGCAGACGCTTCCGATGTCGAGTTTTAAATCAAATATATTCGTAATATTGTTGAATGCAAGATAAAGCATATAAAAATTCAGAATCATAAAAATCACAAGGCAGCATTCGCCCGTGATGAGCACGATTTTTTCATTGTTTTTCGTTGAGGTTTCGTCCTTTGATGAGGACTTGGAGCAGAGAAAAATCAGAATTCCCATAATAACCGAGCAGGCAGGGAGAATGAAAAGCTCGAATTTGCTTCCGAACCTGTCAACCTCACCGCCGAGTCCGTAATGCGCCGGAATCACGTCGGGGAGGAGTAAGAGGGATATACCGTCGGCAAGCAGCGGTACGACCATTAAAATTATGTAAGCAATCAAGTATTTTTTTCTATTTATCATTTTCATCGTCCTTCCTCAAGCTGTCAATCCAGAACACAACCTCGTCGAGGATAGTCAGATTCAGCTCATAAAAAATAAAGTTCTTAAACTTGGTTTCATAGATCAGATCAGCTTTTTTCAGTTTTTTCAAGTGATAGGAAAGTGCCTGAGGAGTCATCTCCATTCTCTTTGCGAGGTCGCCGGAGGATATTTTTCCTTCTTTCAGAATAGTCAGAATTTTTCGTCTTTCACCGTCCGACAGAGCGGAAAGTATTTCCTGTATCCCCATAAATTCACCTCACGTTATGTATTAAAAATAAATCGTATATGTATGTTTCCGGAAATCTATTTAAAATTTATTTTAAATAGATTATAGCAGTATGAAAAAGAAAAGTCAACAACTATTTAAAAAAATTTTTAAATAGTTGTTGACGAAAGCTTGATGAAAAGATTCATTTTCGTAGAAAAGTTTTTTCCTGAAAGACAGCAAGGGTTCGGGAGCG
>CAMHNT010000149.1 GCA_946186535.1 uncultured Clostridia bacterium | reverse complement strand
AGCGTTTCCTTCTCTAATAGAAAGTGTCTACTTTCTATTAGAGAATAGTATTACAACATACATTTTAAGGAGACTCTAAGAAAATGGGAATGATTGGCAAGTATGCAAATGACTTAAAATCCGAGTTTAAAGGGTATAATGCAAAGAAGCTCGGAAAAGACCTTACTGCCGGATTAACGGTTTGTGCGGTAGCGTTGCCTCTGGCATTGGCTTTTGGTGTGAGCGGCGGTGCAACTGCGGCGGCAGGAATGGTAACTGCAATAATCGCAGGCGTTATTATTGGACTTCTTTCCGGAGCATCATATCAGATTTCGGGACCTACAGGTGCAATGAGTGCGGTGCTCATATCGATTGTTTTGACATATCAGCTTCAAGGTGTATTTCTGGCATGTTTTCTGGCAGGTATCATATTGCTCCTTTGCGGTATATTCAAGCTTGGAAGGCTTATAAGTTTTATTCCTTCGTCGGTTATTATGGGATTCACATCCGGAATTGCAATAACTATTGCAATGGGTCAGATAGACAACTTTTTTGGAACAACAAGCGAGGGAACAGGTATAATAGAAAAAATAATTTCATATTTCAGACTTGGCTTTTCGCCTGATATTACTACTATGCTCATAGCTTTCGGAGTAATGGCAGTTATGATCATCTGGCCGAAAAAATGGAACGAAAAGGTTCCGGCTTCGCTGATAGGAATCATACTCGCAACTGCGGTTCAGATTATATTCAAATTTGAATCTGTGGCAGTAGTCGGAGAAATTCCGAGAACTCTTCTTCTTTCAGACAGACTTTCTTTTTCCGGAATAAATTTTTCAATGATAAGAAATCTTGTATCTCCTATTTTCACGATTGCTGCACTGGCAATCATTGAAAGTCTGCTTTGCGGTGCAAGTGCTTCAAGAATGAAAAAGGAACCTTTTGATGCAGACAGGGAACTTGTTGCTCAGGGTCTGGGCAATATGATTTTACCGTTTTTCGGCGGTGTTCCTGCAACAGCGGCGATAGCAAGAACAAGCGTTGCGATAAAGTCGGGTGAACAGACAAGACTCACAAGCGTTTTTCATTCGGTTTTCCTTCTTGCGTCAATGTTTCTCCTCGGGGGAGTTATGGCGGAGATTCCGCTTTCCGCACTTGCGGCTGTCCTTATGATCACGGCGTTTAAGATGAATGACTGGAGCGATATTAAATTTATTTTCAGTCACAAGTTTAAAACTTCAATCAGCCAGTTCCTTCTTACAATGATTTGTACGGTTGTATTTGACCTGACTGTTTCTATTGTTCTTGGAATACTTTATTCGGCGATTATGTATATGTCCGCATCGGCTCACGTCTCGGTTCATTTTTCGGATGTTGACCCCGACAAGCTTAAAGGAAAGCTTGACTGCAGTGCCGATGACTTCAAGGGTGTTCAGGTAGCCTACGTTACAGGTCCGCTTTATTTCGGTTCATCAAACGAATTTGAAGAAAAACTCGCAGAGGTAAAAAGCGGCAGCAGTACATTGCTTATGTCGATGAGAGGAGTGCCAAACATTGATGTTTCGGGTGCAAGAATTATTCTTGAAAAGGTAAAAGAACTTCAGGAAAACGGATGTACCGTGATGTTCTGCGGAATGTGTAAGCGTGCAAAGGCAATGCTCGACAGGGCAGGTGTTACGGAGATTGTTGGCGAAGAGAATTATTTCGTAAGCGCAGACCTTGCATTTATTCATATAATGGAAATGAATTGATTTTTTGAGTCTGAAAAATCTAAATAGATATCTATCACTGTAATTCTACAGGAGTAGTTGTAAGGAATAACATGCAGATGAATTCCTCATGTTCCTACACTGCTCCTGTGTGTTTTGTTTATGTATTTTTTTATATTTAATACTTTAAAAATTTCAAACATAATATTCCTAATTTCGTCAAAAGGGTTTCCATTTTTTGATGTTCGTGTTATACTTAATATTATAGAATGAAGAACCCGTGAAAAACTATAAACTTATATTTTCATAAACGGAGGACTTTTTTATGGAAGAGCAGATGATAAACGAAAGATCGGAATTGACAGGGGAATATTTTTTCAAAGAGATGAAGAGAGACGGAAACTTCGATGTTTTGCCGTGCAATAACACAATGAATATTGAGGCTGATCCCCAATTCAAAAATTTAAAGCTGTCATCTTTACAAAAAATTCAGGTTGCTGCATTAGCACGTCAGCTTTCTGTTGTTATGCCGGCTCATATTATGACTAATGCATGTGTTTTAAGATTTCCCGATGGTCTGCCACATACAATGGCAGCTTTAAAACAAAAGCAGGACTTGTTTGATTATCCTGCCATTGATCAGAACGGAATTGTCATGCCTGCTTATACTTATAGATTAACTACACAAAAAAAAGTTTTAAAATCCTTTAGCGCTATTTCGGTTATTTCTAGCCAGCATTTTTTAAATCAAGTCCATAATGCTCTGAATAAAATAAAACTTGACCAAGATGAGATTCTTGAGTTCTTGTATGGTGTTGAGAAAGCCGATCTGATATCGGAAGTGAACTTTGTTAAGTCTGCTTATCTGAACTTTAGTTCAATTATGGCTAACAAGAGCCATAGGTTTTCGACTGCTTCAGGACTTCAGCAAGCACGAAAATCAGCTATAAGAAACAGCGAATTATATCTTGATGACTTAAAATCTATTGTAAACAGTGATAACCCGGATAATTCTTCAATTGTTGAGAATGCGATAAAAATTAAAGAGAGTATTGAACTTGCCTTGCAGCTTTGTGTTATGACTACAATAATGGAAACGTATTACGTTCAGAATTTTGATACCAATTATCTCAATTATGTCGAACGTGATATTTCTTTTTACATAGAGAAATGTGCGAAAAGTATGTTGAGTTATTTCACTGCACTTCAGACTAATGTTCATAAAGCTAAGAAGAATATCTTTAAAAAAGTTAACAAGACCTTGTTGGAGAAAAAAGTCGGCGACGCAGTCAATGAATTGAATGACGGTGGTTATTCCGAACTGAGAAAATCACTTCGTTACGGATTGAATCTTCCAATCAGGCAATCCGAGTATTATCTTGGCAGAGACGGAAGCATTTACATAAAAACAGAATAATAAAAAACTCAGCCGTATTCAGATACAGCTGAGTTTTTTTTGTTATTTAAAAATCAATGATCATGATCGTGATCATGATCGCTTTGCTTGAACTGTTCGTGATCATATTCAATACCGTTTTTGTCATAGTAGTTCTTGATAGCGTCTTTAATAGCTTCCTCGGCAAGAACGGAACAGTGAAGCTTGTGTGCCGGAAGTCCGTCAAGAGCCTCCGCAACAGCCTTGTTGGTTAATGTAAGAGCATCAGACAGCGGCTTTCCCTTAATCATTTCCGTGGCCATAGAAGAAGAGGCAATCGCCGAACCGCAGCCGAATGTCTCAAACTTAACGTCTTCGATAATATCATTGTTGATTTTGAGATAAATACGCATGATATCTCCGCATTTTGCGTTACCGACTTCGCCAATTCCGTCAGCGTCCTCTATTGTACCGACATTGCGTGGGTTTGTGAAGTGATCCATAACAATTTCACTGTATAACATAATCTTTCTTTCCTTCCTGCAAATCTCTCCAAACAGGTGACATATTTCTCAGATATTCAACCACCTTCGGAACTTCGCTGATAATATATTCAATTTCTTCTTCAGTGTTTTCATCACTGAGTGACAGACGAAGAGAACCATGAGCTATTTCATGAGGTCTGCCGATTGCCAACAGCACATGACTCGGATCCAGAGAACCCGAAGTACAAGCAGAACCTGACGAAGCGCTGATACCTTTAGCGTCAAGCAGAAGCAAAAGTGATTCTCCTTCGATGCCCTCAAAGCAAATATTAACATTGCCGGGAAGACGCTGTTCTCTGTCTCCGTTCAGAACTGAATGAGGGATTTCAAGCAAACCCTCAATAAGTCTGTCACGAAGCTTCAGAAGCCTCGCATTTGTTTCTTCAAGATTGGAAACAGCTTCTTCCAGAGCCGCTGCTGCTCCCATCATTCCGGGAACGTTTTCCGTGCCGCCACGCTTTCCGCGCTCCTGAGCACCGCCTTCAATGAGATTTGAAAGGAAAACACCCTTGCGAACATAAAGAGCGCCAACTCCTTTAGGTCCGTGGAATTTGTGTGCCGAAAGCGAGAGCATATCAATATTTTCTTCCTTGACATTGATCGGCAGATGTCCTGCAGCCTGCACTGCGTCAGTATGGAAAGTTACCTTCTTTTCTCTGCATACGGCACCGATTTCGGCGATAGGCTGAATGGTTCCTATTTCATTGTTTGCATACATAACCGTTACCAGGCAGGTATCCGGGCGGATAGCCTCAGCGACCTGTTCCGGAGTAATAATACCGTTTTCATGAACATCGAGAAGAGTTACTTCAAATCCCTCTTTTTCGAGTTTTTTTAATGTATGCAAAACTGCGTGATGCTCGAATGTTGTTGATATGATATGTTTTTTGTTTCTCTTTGCACCGATTTCGGCAGCCGAACGTATTGCCTGATTGTCGGCTTCACTGCCGCCCGATGTAAAGTAAATTTCGTTTGTTGCACATCCGAGAATATTAGCAATCTTCTCTCGTGCTTCATAAACAGCTTCGGCAGCAGCCTGACCTATTGAATATAGGGAAGAGGGGTTGCCGAAAATATTTTCCATATATGGCAGCATAGCATCAATGGCAGTTTTGCTCATCTTTGTTGTTGCCGCATTGTCTGCATATACTTTCATTTTATATTCTCCTTGTATATTTTAATAGATATTGAATACAAAGTTTAAAGTTATACTTATATAACTCTGAACTTTATATTCAGCGGATACATATGAAAAATGTATCCGCTGATATTATTTACAATTATTGTAAATTTATGTATAAAGTTAAATTAATCACCGAAAGCCTGACTGAGGTCAGCGATAATATCGTCAATGTGCTCAGTACCGATAGAAAGACGGATTGTATTCGGTTGAATACCTTGCTCAAGGAGTTCTGCTTCAGTGAGCTGTGAATGGGTTGTCGAAGCAGGATGAATAACAAGAGATTTAACATCGGCTACGTTAGCGAGGAGAGAGAATATTTCGAGCTTGTCAATGAAAGCTTTAGCCTCTTCAGCGCCGCCCTTGATGTTGAATGTAAAGATAGATGCACCGCCGTTCGGAAAATATTTCTTGTAAAGTTCGTGATGCGGATGATCAGGGAGAGACGGATGGTTAACCGACTCAACCTGCGGATGGTTTGAAAGATATTCAACAACCTTAAGTGCATTTTCAACATGACGCTCAACGCGAAGTGAAAGTGTTTCGAGTCCCTGGAGGAAGAGCCAAGCGTTAAGAGGAGCAAGAGTTGCACCCGTGTCACGAAGAAGAATAGCTCTGATTTTTGTAACAAAAGCAGCAGGTCCGACAGCCTTTGTGAAGCTTACGCCGTGATAGCTCGGATTAGGCTCAACGAGTGACGGGAACTTGCCGCTTGCTTCCCAATCAAACTTACCGCCGTCAACAAT
>CAMHNT010000148.1 GCA_946186535.1 uncultured Clostridia bacterium | reverse complement strand
CTCATACGCATCAATTTGTCTTTGTGAGGTCGCATTACATATTGTATCAAAAAAAATGGATTTTGTATATAGTTTTTTCAATATTTCTAAACAATTTTTCCATTCCGCTACGTCAAATGTTGTTTGTGCAACAACGCACATCTCCTCATTTTTCAGCTGAGGAAATTTAGCCGCCAGATCGTTCAGCTCCCTTTCGTTCTGAAAGGTATAAGCTTTCGTAGAACAGTGACCGATAATTCCGATAACCTCGGGATGCTCACTGTTTCCGGCAATTAAAATTGTTTTTCCCTTTTCCGACTGTTCCGAAACGATCTTGTGAATCTTCGTAACAAACGGACAGGTAGCGTCGACATAACTGATTCTTTCTTTTTCGAGAAAACTATACACATCACGGCTGACGCCGTGAGAACGAATTACAAGCGTTCTCTCACTGTTCGCCTGAGAAGGCTCATCCACAGCGATTACTCCGCTTTTTTCAAGCTCGTCCACAACTTGCTTATTATGTATTATCGGGCCGAGTGTGCTGACTGCGACACCGTCAGCAACAAGCTTTTTAACTATATCCACGGCACGATTGACACCGAAACAAAACCCTGCACTCTCTGCAACTCTTATTTCCATTAAATCATCTCTTACTGTTAAATTCTTCAATGTGCTTTTCACGCATTTCGGAAATTATTCCCATTACCTTTGAGGCAGCGGCACGAAGCTCCTGATTAGTACCCTCTCTGATTCCGAGTTCTTCACAGGTTATCGGCTCACCGTAGGTAACTTTTGTTTTTCTGAAAGGTTTTATGAAACCTTTTTTTGGGGTAATGCAGCAAGGCAGGATCGGAGAATCTGTTGCAAAAGCAATAAGAAACGCACCTATGTGAGGTCTTCCGAGCTGTCCTGATTTGGAACGCCTGCCTTCAATGAAGATACCGACGCAGTTTTCGTCACGGAGCAAATCCTCCGCTACGCCGATAGCTTTTCCTCCGTCATTTCCTCTGTTAACCGGAAAAGCACCAAGGCTTGTTATGAGTTTAGCGAAAAGCTTGTTGTTGAACAGTTCCTTTTTAGCCATGAAATGTACCAATCGATTCTGGGAATAATTGATCAGAACCGGATCAATATTGTGAACGTGGTTGCTGCACACAATCATTCTTTTATCATCTGGCAGGGATTTACTGTTCTGAATATCGCACGGATAGATCACCTTAAAAATGAAACGGCAGATAACTCTCGCTAAAGGATAAAACTTAGGATCTTTTCTCATAGCTTTTCCTCAATCAAATTCTTTATTGCATCAACAGACTCATCAAAGCTGAGATCCGAAGTATCGAGAAGAACCGAATCTTCGGCAGGCTTCAGCGGAGCAATCTCCCTGTGACTGTCCTGATAATCCCTTTTGATGATATCCTCTAATATATCATTATACTCCTTTTTCTCATCTTTTTCAAGTAGTTGTTTGTATCTTCTTTCCGCTCTTTTTTCGGGAGAAGCGGTTAAAAATATTTTCACATTGGCATTCGGAAGCACAACCGTACCTATGTCTCTTCCATCCATAATGACGTTGTTTTTCTTCGCAAGTTCTCTCTGAAGGCCGAGCAAAAACTCACGTACAATCGGGATTTTCGAGATATTTGAAGCGCCCATTGAGACCTCTTCACTCCTGATTTTTCCGGAAACATTTTCTCCGTTTACGAGGACCGACTGTTCGCCGTCAATGAAAGAAATTTCCACTTTCGTCGAATCCAACAATTTTTTTAATAAAATTTCGTCATGTATATTGATGTTACTTTTTAAAGCAGTAAATGCCAAAGCTCTGTACAGAGCGCCTGTATCAACGTGAATAAAACCGAGCTGGTTTGCCGCTGCCTTTGAAATCGAGCTTTTTCCTGCCCCTGAAGGGCCGTCTATTGCAACTGAAAACATTTTTTACACCTCATCATTAAGTATTGATATTCCTGCAAGATACCCTGTAGAAAAGGCTATCTGCAGATTGAAGCCGCCTGTATATGCGTCAACGTCTATGACCTCGCCTGCAAAATAAAGATTTTCCGCAAGCTTTGACTGCATTGTTTTTGGATTTATTTCTTTGACCTTTACACCGCCCGAAGTCACGATAGCCTCTTCAATAGGACGAAACTCACCGAAAGTCAGCTCAAGCTTTTTTATTACGAAAAGAAGTCTGAGCCGCTCCTCTTTTGTTATTTCGTTACATTTTTTATGTGGCTCGATACCGGACAGTTTCACTGCAACAGGGATAAATTTTTTCGGAAGCAAATCGTTGAGCGAATTAATTATATCCTTGTTGATATATTTTTCAAAATCGTTCCGGATTCTCTTGTCAAGCTGTTCCGATGTAAGAGCAGGCTTGAGATCTATGAAAAACTTATATTCCGTGCATTTTTTCAGATTCATGTGTGAACTTGCGCTCAGAACCATAGGACCCGAAATTCCGTAATGAGTGAATATCATTTCTCCGAAATCCGAGAATACTTCTTTATTCTTGTCGTTCGTTACTTTCAGCGAAACATTTTTCAGCGACAAGCCCTGAAGCTCACTGCACCATTCTTCTTTTATAACTATAGGCACAAGCGACGCAGCCGGCTCAACGATCGAATGACCTGCCTGTTTTGCAAGCGTATATCCGTAACCGTCAGACCCGGTCTGAGGATACGAACAGCCGCCGCAGCAAATTATCACGCTGTCTGCGAAATAATCCTTGATTTCTGTTTTAACTCCCGACACTCTGTTGTCCTCAATAATAAGTTCCGTAACGCTTTCGTTTATTAGTTTAATATGAAGCTCTCTTATCTGACGGAAAAGAGAATCTATGATATCCATGGATTTGTCGGATTTCGGAAATACTCTGTTTCCCCTTTCTGTTTTCAGAGGTACGCCGTTTTCCTCAAAAAATGTCATCGTATCCTGAGGAGTGAATGCAGAAAAAGCGCTGTAAAGAAAACGGCTGTTTGTCGGAACCGATGATATCAGAGTATCCCTGTCACAGTTGTTCGTTACGTTGCAGCGGCCTTTTCCTGTAATAAGAATTTTTCTTCCTATTTTCGGGTTCCTGTCAAAAAGCATGACATCAATGCCTCTTTTTGCGGCTGTGATTGCTGCCATACAGCCTGCTGCGCCTGCGCCGATCACTATTATTCTATTACTCATCGGCTCTGCTCTCCCCGTTCTTGATATAGAGATCGTATCTGTCCCAGATACTTTCAAGCTGTTTGAAAGTCTGAGTAACCTCATCACGCTTCTGCTCAACCGTTGCAACGATAAGCGCATTTATAAGGCTCAGCGGAGCAACAAGCGAATCAACGACCGACGCCATATCGCTCTTCGCAATCAGAACGCAGTCCGAAACCTTAGTAACAGGAGAAGTCATACTGTCTGTGATTGCAATAACATGAGAACATTGCTGCGACGCAAACTGCATAGCCTCCACCGTAGAAGAAGAATAGCGTGGAAAGCTTATTCCTATCATAACATCCTGTTTGTCAATTCTGAAAAGCTGTTCGTACATCTGGGTCTTGCTTGTTGTTTCTATAATCTTAACGTTTCCGAATATCAGTTCAAAATAATATCCGAGAAAACGTGCAAGAGCAAACGAGCTTTTAACGGCAAAAATATATATAGTCCTTGCGTTGACAATTGAATCAACAGCGCGGCGGAAGGATTCGTTGTTGTTCTCTTCCATAGTTTTTTTGATAAGCTTGATGTCCTGATTCAGAACGCTCGACAAAACATCCTCATAGTCGATTCTGTCTGAAGCGACGTCGATTCGCTGTACGGAAGTGAGCTTGTCTCTTATCATTTCCTGCATAGCTTTCTGAAGCTCGGGATAACCGTCATATCCGATTTCCGTCGCAAAACGAACAACCGTGGATTCACTTACGCCGACCATTTCACCGAGCTTTGACGCAGTCATGTATGCGGCTTTGTCGTAATGTTCAATAATATATTCCGCAATCAGCTTCTGCCGTTTTGAAAGACCGTCCATGGCGGTATGTATTCTGTCCAATAAATTCTGTATCATATAAAACTCCATACGAGAAACCAAGTGAATATTCCCATTTCTGAATCATTCATCAAATATGCCTTAAACATATCTCCGAACCGGAATCATTGCATTTTATTGGGAATATCCACTCGGGAAATTTACTATTTATTCTGATCAATATTTTGTTTTGAATTAATCATCTTCGTCTTCTTCGAAGAACACTATATCATCGTCGTCATCATCGTCAACAATTATGTGACCATCTTCATACGCAACCTTCGGAAGCGGGTCAACCCTCACGTTCTCTTCTGTCGCATATCCGAGACGAACGAGTCTGTCGTTAACTTTTTCACCGAGAAGGAGATAAATTACCGCAAAGATCGGAACGCTCAGGAGAAGTCCCATAAATCCGAACAGCCCTCCGCCAACAAGAACACTGAACATAATCCAGAATCCCGAGATACCGAGCTGATTTCCGAGGATCTTCGGACCTATGAAGTTTCCGTCCAGCTGCTGGAGAATTATAACAATTATCACAAAAACCAATGCCTGAAGCGGATCAATCATCACAAGAAGTACGACTCCCGGTATAGCGCCGATAATCGGACCGAAAAACGGAATTATATTCGTAATTCCGACAAAAACGCTCAGAAGCACCGCATATTCAATATTACAGATCTGAAGAGTTATGAAGCACAGCAGTCCTATTATCGTCGAGTCTATTATTTTTCCGTAAAGGAACTTACCGACTTTGTTGTTACACAAATCAACGATCCTGAGAACCTTTCCCAGATGCTTCTGAGGAACTACAGAATATGTTATCTTCTTCGTCTGGTTCAGTAATGTTTCCTTGTTCGCAAGATAGTATATTGAAACAATAACGCTGAGCACAACATTATATATAACATTATACAGGTTTTTGGTAAAATCAAATATATGAGGGAAAAGATAATTTGTAAGACCTGATACAACGTTGCTGAGATCGATCATGCTGCTTGAATCAGCCGTTCCGCTGCCTGTATACTGAGCGATGAACGAATTGATATCGGCAAAAACATCAGACATAAACTCATATTCAAATCCGAATTTTGCAGCTATCTTGAACACCCACTCCTGGAACGACGTATAATATATTCCGAAGTTGTCTATTACGCCCTGAAGGCTGTTCGTAATCTGAGGAATGATAATGCTCAGAAGCAGAATAACAACGGCAAACAAAATCGCAAAAGACAGAATCAGCGACAAAGGCTTTCTCAGCTTCGCCATAAACTCGTCTATTTTGTTTTCCTGTTCCTCAGGACTTCTGTCCATAAACTTAAAAGCCTTGTTCATAAAAAACATATAAGGGATATTCAGAACATAAGCAATAATAAATCCGACAAGAAAAGGAGTAAGCACCGCAAATACTTCTTTGAACACCACTGCTATCAGATCAAGGCGTGTAAGCAGCAAAACCAGCACGCCGGCAAAAGCAATCAGTGTCATAATGGATTTGAAAATACTTTTTGACAAATGCATAACCTCCTTTATCCTGAAATTC
>CAMHNT010000147.1 GCA_946186535.1 uncultured Clostridia bacterium | reverse complement strand
AAGGCAAAATTTTCTTTAAAGGCGACGATGTTACCGGTTTAAAAAATGTTTTCGGCGTCATCGAAAGAAAACCGGAAATACCAAGAATAAAAACAGTGACCGATTTTTCTGCAGCGCCCATTGTTAAGAGAGGTTTATCAAAAAGCATGGCGGAAGTTCTTATAAAAAAGGAGCTTGACACTTTTTCTCTTTCGGAATACGGTAACGAAGCCTGCGGAAAGCTTCCTAAAAATATTGCTTTAAGAGCGGAACTTTTCTCAGCTTATATGTGTTCACATGAACTGATGGTTATTGACGAACCATTTTTTGCATTGAAAAAAAACGAAAGAGACAAAGAACTTGAATGGCTCAAAGGCATAAAGAAAGAACTGAATATTTCTCTTCTGATCTTTACGCAGGATATTAATATTGCAATGTATTTCGCCGATACTGTCATGGTAGTAAACGACAGAACGGAATCTGTAGGAATTGTTTCGCTTGATAAAAGCAAACCTGAGAAAAATGAGATCAGAATCAAGGAGCTTTATGACACAGTTTAAATATGGCGGTGAAAATATGAAGCATATTTTTATTGTTAATCCTGTTTCAGGAAAAGGAAATACAAAAGAAATCATAAGGTCGGAAATACATAAAATAGAAGACTCTTTTGATATTGATGTCTATGACACAAAGGGTGTCGGAGACTCCGAAAGATTTATAAAAAGTTATCTTTCGGAGCATAATGAAAGAACAAGATTTTATGCCTGCGGAGGAGACGGTACTGTTAACGAAGTCGTTAACGGAGTCGCACAGTTTGATCACGGAAGTTTTGCGGTTTATCCATGCGGAAGCGGAAACGATTTTGTAAAAAGCTTTGGGACAAAAGAAGACTTCCTCGATATAGCGGCTCTTGTTGAAAGCAGTGAAATTCCTATTGACATCATGAAGGTTAATGAAAGATATTGTATTAATGTATGTCATTTCGGATTTGACACCTATGTTGCAAGAAAAATGAATGAAATCCGATCAAAACCGATTATAGGCGGTAAGAATGCATACACAACAGGAGTTGCACTCGGACTTCTTCATGCAATGAAAAACAATGCAACCATATTCTGCGACGGTGAAAAAATGAATAACGGCACCTTTCTTCTTTGTACAATAGGAAACGGTCAGTATGTCGGAGGAAAATATAAATGTGCGCCGAGAGCGGTTCTTAACGACGGAATGCTGGAAGTATGTCTGGTTGATCCTGTCTCAAGATTTACCTTTGTTAAGTTGGTTAATTCATACGCAGACGGAAAACACCTTGATGATCCAAGATTCAATACTTTTCTTCACTACAAAAGATGTAATCATATTGAAATATATGGCGATGAAGGCTTTGAGGTTTCGCTTGACGGCGAGGTTACGCCTGCACCTCATGCCAAAATAGATGTTATACCCGGCGGAATAAACATGGCTTTACCGGAAAAACTTTTAAAATGCAATGCATTGCAAGGCAATACATTGATGTATTCGAAAAAAATAGGCGTATAAAAATACGTCAATTACAATAATTTTAACGATTAACTCTGTCAAATTATGCCTATTTTTTCCAATATTTTAATTTTATCTTGTATCAATTCAAACTGTGTGTTATACTCAAATAAGTGTAAAAATTTTTACAGTACTGACAATTTTACGATTTGATATTGGGGAACTGAGATTATGAAAAAAGCAGATGTTTTAATCATCGGTTCGGGAGTTGCCGGACTTTTCTGTGCGCTTAATTTGCCTGATGATAAAAATATATTGATTATTACAAAAGATATTTGCGAAAACAGCGATTCCTTTTTGGCACAGGGCGGAATTTGTGTTCTTAAAGACGACAGCGATTATGAAAGTTATTTTGAAGACACGATGAAAGCCGGACATTATGAAAACCGCAGAGAATCCGTAGACATTATGATTAAATCATCTCGGGAAATAATCGAAGATCTTGTATCATATGGGGTTGATTTCGAAAAGGACGGAGAGGATTTTGTTTATACGAGAGAGGGCGCTCATTCGACTCCAAGAATTCTTTTCCATAAAGATATCACCGGAAAGGAAATCACTTCGAAACTCCTTGCTGCGGCAAGATCACGGAGCAATATTACTATCCTTGAATATAATGCGATGGTCGATCTTATCGTTGAAAACAACAACTGTTTCGGAGTTGTTGCAAAAAATGAGAACGGTGATTTTTATAATATTTTTGCGCCGCAGATCGTCATAGCGACAGGCGGCGTGGGCGGTCTTTATGTTCATTCGACAAATTATCGTCATCTGACTGGAGATGCTCTCGGGGTATGTATGGAACATAACATCAGGCTTGAACATATTGACTATGTTCAGATTCACCCTACTACTCTCTATGCATCAACCCGCGGAAGGCGATTCCTGATTTCAGAATCAGTCCGCGGAGAAGGAGCGGTTCTTCTCAATGCGGACGGGGAAAGATTTACTGATGAGCTTCAGCCGAGAGATGTTGTGACTGCGGCTATTCGTGAACAGATGAAAAAGGATGACACTCCTCATGTCTGGCTTTCACTGAAAGATATAGATGAAGAGGAGATAAAAAAGCACTTTCCGAATATATACAAACACTGTCTTGAACAGGGTTATGACGTAACAAAGGAAAGCATTCCTGTAGTTCCTGCGCAACATTATTTCATGGGCGGAGTCTGGGTAGACTCCGCCAGCAAGACATCATGCGACCATCTTTATGCAGTCGGCGAAGCGAGCTGCAACGGAGTTCACGGAAAGAACAGACTTGCGAGCAATTCTCTTCTTGAAAGTCTTGTATTTGCGAAACGTGCCGCAAAACACATAACACTTGACAATTCATCGAACAACGCCGATGAAAAAACAATTTTAAAATATGAAGAGAATTTAAAATCAAGAAAAGAATATTTTCTTCTCAAGGAGGATTATGTAAGCATAATGAGAAATGAAATAGAGAAAGAAAAGGAGAAAAATCAGAAATGAACAACAATATAACAATGACGCTTAACGCAGACGAGCTTATCAGGTCTGCTCTGAGAGAAGATATATCGAGTGAAGACGTTTCAACCAATGCCGTTATGCCCTACTATCAGGAGGGTACCGTAAACCTCATTGCAAAGCAGGACGGAATTATCTGCGGTCTCTACGTTTTCAAGAGAGTTTTCGAGATTCTTGACGAAAACGTAAGAGTTGAATTCTATTTCAAAGACGGAGATAAGGTTAAAAATAAGGATCTTGTTGCAACCGTAACAGGCGATATCCGTGTTCTCCTTTCCGGTGAAAGAACAGCTCTCAACTATCTTCAGAGAATGAGCGGAATCGCTACATACACAAATGAAGTAGCGCAGCTTTTCAAGGGAAGCAAGACAAAGCTTCTCGATACAAGAAAGACAACCCCAAATATGAGAATTTTTGAAAAGTACGCAGTTAAAGTAGGCGGAGGACATAACCACAGATACAACCTTTCCGACGGCGTTCTGCTTAAGGATAATCATATCGGTGCAGCAGGAAGCGTTAAGAAAGCCGTTGAAATGGCGAAGGAATACGCTCCGTTCGTAAGAAAAATCGAAGTAGAGGTTGAAACTCTCGAAATGGTTAAGGAAGCTGCCGACGCCGGTGCGGATATCATCATGCTTGACAATATGTCTGTTGACATGATGAAAGAAGCTATCAGAATTATTAACGGCAGAGCCGAAACTGAATGTTCCGGTAATGTTACAAAGGAGAATGTCGCAAAGCTTACCGATATAGGGGTTGATTATATCTCCAGCGGTGCCCTCACCCACTCTGCGCCTATTCTTGATTTGTCGCTTAAAAATCTCCATGCAATCTAATATTATGATATTTTGAATTATGAAATAGTTATACAGAAGTATAGCTATTTCTAGAATATTGAGGAGTAGAATTCAAAAAACTTAGGGAAAAGTAATCGGAATTTCTCAAAAAGCACCCAAACACAAAAATAAATTTCATTATTTTTCGGAACTTCAGGGCATAATATTGACATAGCAGAATGGATTTATATACCATAACCGTAAAATTCACTAAAAACAATAATCGTTTTTTATTATAGACTGCTAATTGAATTCTTATAAAACCTATGTTATAATAGGGTATTGAGGTGATAAGATGAAAATTTCTACAAAAGGACGCTATGCACTGCGACTTATGCTTGATCTGGCAGTGAACGGAAGAGAAAATTACGTTGCACTTAAGGATATCGCAGAAAGACAGAACATTTCAAAAAAATATCTTGAGCAAATCGTTCCTCTGCTCAACAAAGTAGGCGCACTTCGTACCAATCGTGGGTATCAGGGTGGCTATATGCTTGCAAAACGACCGAGTGAATACACCGTCGGTGACATTCTAAGAATAACTGAAGGCAGTCTTGCCCCTGTTTCTTGTCTTGATTCTGAAGAAAATTTTTGTGACAAAAGCAACGACTGTATAACTCTCCCCTTGTGGAAAGGTCTCTATCAGGCTGTGAACAACTATCTTGACTCTGTAACCCTCCAGGATCTTCTTGACGACTACGATGAACGCAGAATAGACGAGTATTATATTTAAGTCAGTTTTTTTCGAAAATAATTTTGATCAAGAGAATCCGGGAAAACATTTTGCTTCTTTAATATTTTTACTTTTGAAAAACAATTCAAAACAGTTTGTATAAATTATTTTTGTTTTTTACATAAAAGTTAAAAATTTTACCAAAATACCTATTGACAAAGTAGGAATTATATTATAAAATAAAAGCACACCAAACACATAGGCTTTAGGATTAAAGCTTTCGTGTTTGATGTCAATAATGAAAAGAGGTGTTGTTCAATATGTTTTTAAAACAGTTGGAAATACTCAGACAGAATTTCAGAAATGGCCGAATGTGTTGTTGTTGCTGTTGATTTAAGTTTAAGCATATCCCCCCTTTACGGAGAAACAACCATTAATAAATTTTTGAAATGAGGTATATTTACAATGAGCAACAAGAATTATAGATTTGAAACAATCCAGTTACACGCAGGTCAGGAACAGCCGGATCCGGCATCGGACGCAAGAGCTGTTCCGATTTATCAGACGACTTCTTATGTGTTCAGGAATTCCGAACACGCTGCAGCCCGTTTCGCTCTCACTGACGCCGGAAACATTTACGGAAGACTTACTAACTCCACAAATGATGTTTTCGAGCAGCGTATCGCAGCACTTGAGGGCGGTGTGGCAGCTTTGGCCGTAGCTTCCGGTGCGGCAGCTATCACATACACATTTCTCAACCTTGCAAAGGCAGGCCAGAATATCGTTTCCGCCAAAACAATTTACGGCGGTACATACAATCTCCTCGCCCACACTCTTCCCGAATACGGTATCTCAACAACATTTGTAGACCCGGATGAAGAGGGTGCGTTCGAGAATGCCGTTGATGAGAACACAAGAGCTATCTTTATTGAGACTATCGGCAACCCTAACGCTACACTTATTGATATTGAGAAGGTTGCTGAGATCGCTCACAAAAACAATATTCCGCTCGTAGTTGATTATACGTTCGCTACTCCTTATCTTGTTCGTCCTTTTGAATACGGTGCAGATATCGTTGTTCATTCCGCTACAAAGTTTATCGGC